>CAUJJC010000342.1 GCA_963204975.1 Verrucomicrobiota bacterium
TTCATCGGCTGTTTTCCAAGGACACGACGCCCATCGAACAGCAGAAGGCGATGCTCGCGCAGAAGCGCAGCGTGCTCGACACGGTGATGGAGAACGCGAAGGCGATGCAGCGTGGTCTTGGCAAAAACGACAAGGCCAAGCTCGACGAATACTTCCAGGGTATCCGCGACATCGAGACGCGTCTCGCCAAGGACGAGCAATGGATCGGCGTGCCGCAACCGAAGGCCCCGATCCCTCAGCCGCAAGAGGGCCTCGCCGGCAAAGAAGAGATCAAGATCATGTATGACATCATCGTCGCTGCGATGCAGACGGACAGCACCCGCGTGCTGACCTATCGCCAGCCGGTGAGCACGTTGCTGACGAGCATCGGCATCAAAGTCGCGCCGCATGACATGAGTCACTACCACAGCACCATGGGCGAAAAGCTCGCCGCCTCGCAGCAACGCGATCTCGTGCAGAGCGAGTTGCTCGCCGGACTCATCGACAAGCTCAAAGCGACGAAAGAAGCCGATGGCAGCCGCCTTTTCGACCACGTCGCGCTCGCCTACGGCAGCAACATCCGCACCGAGCACAACCTCGACAACTGCCCCACGCTGCTCACCGGCGGCGGCGCGGGCATCAAGCTCGGCCACAACATCGTCGCGCCGAAGGACACGCCGCTATGCAACACCTGGCTCACCCTGCTCCACGGTATCGGCGTGAATGCCGAGCGCCATGGCGATAGCTCGGGCGTGATCAAAGAGATCGTGGCGTGAGGTTTACGCTGAGATGCGTGTGGCGATGGACTCGATGAGTTGTTCGAGACTGCCTTCAGCGACGACGGCGATGTTCACTTGGTAGATGGCTTTGTCGTATAGCTCGCGTGGCGGGAGATAGCTGGCACCCCAGTCAGAGGCGAGCGAGGCGACAATGATTGCTTTGGTTGGGAAGCGACTGCGCAGCTCGGTTTGCAGCAGGTTGTAGCTCTCGCCTTGAACGCCGATCCACACGGCATCGCCGAGATGCCAGAGGGCGACTTGCAGTGGGAAGGTGTCGCCGCTTGGCAACTGCACGAGGCGATGGAGAAGACGTGCTTTGCGCTCCGCCATCGCGCGGCATTCAGCAGCGCGGGCTTCATCGCCAGCAGTGCGTGCAGTGGCTTCGTCGGCTTGGAATTGATCGAGTTCGGCCTGCGTTTGTTTGGCGGTGGGCTGGCCGGAGCGATAGGGGAGCGGTTCGTGCCAGCGAGTGAGTTGCCACGTTGCGTTTGCGGCTAGCGGTTCGTGCTTCCACGCACCGAGTGTGGCACCGGAGACGACGGGGCCTGCATACACGAATCGGGTGTTCGGTGATGGCAGGGCGGTGAGCGCAGCCAGCGCGGCAAAGCCTAGCTCGCGGCCATTGCGATCGGCCACAGCGGTGTCGCCAACGAAGCCTTCGCGAGGGCCGAGTTCGCCGCAGGCACCAAGCAGAAAGAGGCACGGCGCATGCGTATCGCTCTCGATGACTTCGCGCATCGCGCCCACGTAGTCGGGGCTGATGAGTGTGTTGTCCCAGGCGAGTGTGGTGGGATGGCAGGCGTAGTTGACGATGGTGGCGATGACTTCGCCTGAGTCGTTGGTGGCGCGTGCGACGATGACAGTGTCATCAGCTGGCACGCCGGGATTGAAGCCGCAGACGAACTGCGCGTTCGCCTCATCCCAGGCATCGCGATGCGCAGCGAGGCTGCATCGACCTTGGCCATAAACAAAGGTGGTGGGTGCGAGCAGCTTCATGCTCGGCGCGATGAGTACGCCCGCGTGTTCAGCGACCGATTGCAGGTAGCCGGGAATGAGATCGCCACCGGGCAGTGGCACGCGATCCAATCCCATCAGGCCAGCGCCGTGCGTATGCGAGAAGGCGACGATGATCTCTTCCTTTGCCACACCACCAAGCGACGCCGCGCGCTCGACGAGTTGCTGATGCTCCGTGGCACCGAGCGTGCAGTGATCGAGCGCGAGCACGATCTGCCTTTCGTTGTCGCCCGACAGCGGCGCGAAGATGGCGATGGTGCAGCGCAGCGGACGATGAATGCCGGTGGCGCGGTCGTGCTTCGCGGCACCCCACATGCGGTGGTAGATGTTCGGCGGCGGTGTGATGTCCGCCCAGGCGAGGGTGAAACGACAGCGACTCTGGGGCGTGCGGACTTCAGTGATCATGACAGGTTTACAGGGTGAGGCGTGCGATTTGATCAGTCAATCCATGCCGCAACATCGAGCCAATGGTGGTGCTTGCGGCAACATCCAGGAGGGAGAATCGTATGCTCAATACCCCCTATGTCTTTTCATTCCCCCCAACTCGAACATCAGTTCCTCACCCGCCGCCAGATGCTGGAGCGTGCGGGCATGGGATTTGGAGCTATGGCGTTGTCGCAATTGTTTGGCGAGCGCACGGCTTCCGAGGCGACTCAGATCAATGCGAACAATCCTCTTGGGGTGCGGCAGCCGCATTTCCCTGGGAAGGCGAAGCGTGTGGTCCACTTCTTCATGAACGGGGGTCCGTCGCATGTGGATACTTTCGATCCGAAGCCGATGCTGACAAAGATGGATGGCAAGGCTTTGCCTAACCTGCTCAAAACCGAGCGGCCCACGGGTGCAGGTTTGAAGAGCCCCTTTGAGTTCAAGAAGTATGGCAAGAGCGGGCTCGAAATCAGTGAGCTGTTTCAGAATGTGGGCGAGTTCGCGGATGACCTGTGCGTGATCCGCTCAATGCATGCAGACGTGCCCAATCACGAGCCGTCGCTGGGCTTGATGAACTGCGGCGATGGTCGGCTGGCTCGTCCCAGTTTGGGGTCATGGGTGACGTATGGTCTGGGCACGGAGAATCAGAATCTGCCCGGCTACATCTCGATGTGTCCCAAGGGGATGCCCACGCGGCGCACGAAGAACTGGCAGAGTGCGTTTCTGCCAAGTGTGTTCCAGGGAGCTTACATCAACACGGAAGACTCGCGTGTGGACAAGCTGGTGGAGTTCATCAAGAACACGTCCTTGGATCTCAAGCAGCAACGCAAGCAGCTCGATCTGCTGCATGAGCTTAACGAGCGTCATCTGAAGGAACGGCAAAATGACAGCCAACTGGAGGCGCGAGTGCAGAGCTATGAACTGGCCTATCGCATGCAGATGGAGGCGAGTGATGCCTTTGATATTTCAAAGGAGCCTGAGTGGGTGCGCAAGGAGTATGGCGATCACGACTTTGGCCGTCAGTGCCTGATCGCGCGTCGGCTGCTGGAGCGCGGGGTGCGTTTCCTTCAGCTCTGGACGGGCGCTGGACAGCCGTGGGACAGCCACGATGAAATCATGGACCACAAGAAGCTGGCTGAGCAGACGGACAAGCCGATGGCGGCCTTCATGCGTGATCTAAAGATGCGGGGCTTGTTCGACGAGACGCTCATGATTTGGGGCGGTGAGTTTGGCCGCACGCCAGCGGTGGAGCTGCCCACGCCGGGGGCCAATGCGGGCAAGCAGCGTGGACGCGATCACAATCACTACGGGTTCAGCATGTGGCTGGCAGGTGGTGGTGTGCGCGGTGGTTACGTGCATGGTGCAACGGATGAGTTTGGGTTTGGTGCGGTCGAGAATCCGATGCATGTGCGTGATCTGCACGCGACGATCCTGCACTTGCTGGGCTTTGATCACGAGAGATTCACGTATCGCTACGCGGGCCTCGACTTCCGCCTGACGAATGTGACGGAGCACTCGGCGGTGGTGAAGGAGCTGCTGGCCTAGCAGGATTTGTTCGCGAAGAACGATGGCCGCGTTTGCTGTGCTGGTGGGCCGCACTATAGTTCTGATCTATGCGAATCGGCATCACAGGCGTGACAGGATTGATCGGCAGGGCGTTTGGCACCCTGGCGGCGGCGCATGGACACGAGGTGATCGGCTTCTCCCGGAATCCGTCGCGAGTGAAGCTGTCGTTTGTCCGGGAAATGAGGCCGATCAACGATGGTGCGGCGATGCCTCTCGATGCCTCGGGGATCGAGGTGCTGGTGCATCTGGCGGGCGAGCCGGTGCTGGGTTTGTGGACGGCGAAGAAGAAGCAGCGCATCCATGACAGCCGCGTGGAGTTCACGCAGCGTCTGGCGCGGAGTCTCGCTGCGGCTTCGCCGCGACCCAAGGCCCTGATTTGTGGGTCGGCGACAGGGTTCTATGGCGATCGTGGGGACGAGGTGCTCGATGAGTCTTCATCTCCGGGCGATGATTTTTTGGCTCGCGTGTGTGTGGAGTGGGAAGCAGCGGCGCAACGTGCCGAGCAGGTGGGTATTCGCGTGGTGAGGCTGCGCACTGGCGTGGTGCTGGCCAATGAAGGCGGGGCCTTCAAGCTGATGCGCCTCGCGTTCAGCAACATGGTGGGTGGCAAGCTGGGTAGCGGTGAGCAATGGATGCCGTGGATACATTTGCAAGATGAGGCGAGGCTCATTCTCTGGGCGGTAGAGCACCAGGAGTTCAGCGGGCAGATCAATGCGGTCTCGCCTCAGCCGGTGAAGAATGCTGACTTCACCCGGAGCCTCGGACGAGCGCTGAATCGTCCGGCCTTCATGCCTGCTCCGGCGTTTGCGATGAAGCTGGTGCTCGGTGAGATGGCGGGCGCGATGCTGGCCTCGCAGCGCGTGATGCCGAATGTGGCGCAGGCTCTGGGGTTCCAGTTTGATTATCCCACGCTGGACTCTGCATTGCAGGCTCTGATCGCCAGCGCGCCGGAACGTTAGCATAACCAAAGTTTCCTTTGGCAATCCCTGGCCATCGGCCCGACTGTAGCCGCATGGCTGCCTCTCAGACTACCATTGGGATCATTTACGATTACGACCAGACTCTCAGCCCGAACTACATGCAGGACGAGGTGCTCTTCCCGCACTTCGGCATCAAGGCTGAGCAGTTCTGGAAGAAGAGCCGCGAGCTGGTGGACAAGCAGGGCTACGACGGCGAGCTGGCCTATCTCAAGACGATGCTCGACTACCTGGAGCTGGATCGCCCGACGAACGAGGAACTGCGCAAGCTCGGCGCGAACCTCAACTTCTACAAAGGCCTGCCCGAAATGTTTGCCGAGATGGAGGGCATTCTGAGTGCCGAGCATCAGTTGTTTGGCGTGAAGGTGGAGCACTTCATTGTTTCCTCGGGACTCAAGGCGTTGCTGGATGGCAGCCGCATCGCACCGCATGTGAAAAAAATCTTCGGCTGCGAGTTCGGCGAAGACTCCAATGGCCGAATCACCTTTCCGAAGCGTGTGATCTCCCACACGACGAAGACTCAGTATCTCTTCCGCATCAACAAGGGGATGCTGGAGCCTAACGAGGATGTGAACGACCACATGCCGCCCGAGCTGCGGCCGATTCCGTTCAACCACATGATCTATGTGGGCGATGGTCCCACCGATGTGCCGTGCTTCACGCTCATGAAAAAATATGGCGGGCACGCGCTGGCGGTTTACAACCCCGACGAGACGAATCGCTCCTCTTTCCGCAAGTGCTACCAGCTCAGCGCGCACGCTGACCGTCTCAAGCACATCGCACCTGCCGACTACCGTGCAGGAAGCCATCTCCGCCTGCTCCTGGAGGAGATGGTTTTGGAGATCGCGAACAGCATCGTCCGCCGCAAGCGCAGTGAGATCGAGGACGGCATGGTGTCTGCCCCGCACTTCTGATCAGCGTCAGATGATGCCGCGCCACTCTTTGATCAGATCGCGGTCGCTTAATATGATGTCGCTGCGTCGTCCGATGAAGTAGAAGCCGCTGGCGGCATCCTGTGTGCCGCGTGTGTGCATGAGGAAGTGATCGACATTCTTGAGCCAGAACGTGGTCAGTTCCGTGCCGATGCGAATGCAACCACGCAGCCATTTGTTTTCCGTCAGACTGAGCAGGAAGTATTGGAAGCTCCAGGCGAGTGCCATGCCCGGCCCGCAGCAGGCTCCGCGGCTAACCTGCTCGAAGCGACGAAACAGACGACGGTGGCCGAGGTCGGTGAAGCGGGTGAAATCCCAAGCCCCGCCGTGGACCTGCTGGATGAAGGGCGTCTCGGCATACACCAGGCCTTGGGGCTTGAGCACGCGGTGGATCTCTTCCACGCAGCGCCAGGGATCGCACACATGCTCCAGCACGGCTTGAATGATGACGCCGTCGAAGGTGCCGTCCGCAAAGGGCACATCATGGGCATCGCAGATCATCTTCACTCGCGGGCCGGGGCACACATCGGTCTCGACGAGTTCGATCTCCGCATGCTTGACGAAGGCTTCCATGCCGGTGCCTAGAATACGACCACCTAGCACCAGAACGCGTGGGCGCGGCGAGGTTGAGAGGAGCAGTTGCGCGAACTCTTCGAAGTTCGCCTCGCTGCCGTGGTTGCCGCTGATGCTGGGAAGACAGTCGCGCCAGCGTCGAGGGGCTGGGGAGGATGAGGCGGCGGCGGTCAGGCCGTTCGCGCATTCTTTGATGGTGAAGGCGCTGCGGGGTTCATGAATGAAGACAGGAATTCCGGCGACAACGGGATATATGGCCTGGCATTGGTTGCACAGATACTTGTTAGGCCGTTCCTGCACAGGGGCCTGGCATCCTGGGCATCGGAGGGAGGTGGCGATGTCGGCAGCAATCACGGACATGGATGGGCGTGGTTGTTTGGAGACGAAAAATTACGTCTCTCCGAATTAAACGCGCCAGTGGATTGTGGGCCTGACCCTGAAGTTCCTTCACATCGGATCGGGAAAGAGTGTGACATTGCTTCGCTGATCCACTATTCCTTACGGCCCGTTCTCAATTGTGCGCAGGTTCTCACCACTCGCTTGCAAGATCGGGAATTCTTCATCGTCGTCAGAACCCATGTCGTCAGCCTTGCCATCGTTGTCGCGCCGCCAGTGGATCACCACGGCGACGGCTGGTCTTTCCAGTGTGGCTGTATCGAAACTACTGGCCGATGACGTGATGCGAGGGGCTCACTTCACGCCCAAGGCGAAGCGGGTGATCTGGTTGTTCATGCATGGCGGCCCCAGCCACATGGATTTGTTTGATCCGAAGCCTGCTCTCACGAAATACGCGGGCCAGCCGATTCCTGCCAGCATGGGCAAGTTTGACACCCGTCGCGATGTAGCGCGGAACCCGCTGATGGCTCCGGTGAAGCCGTTCCGCCCGCGAGGGCAGTCGGGCATCGAGATCAGTGATTTTCTCCCGCACATGTCTGAAGTGGCGGACGAGATGTGCGTGATCCGTAGTTGTCACGGCGACAGCGTGAATCATCCGCAGTCCGTTTATCAGATGAATACGGGCTCCATCCTGATGGGCAAGCCAAGCATGGGCGCGTGGGTGTCCTACGGGCTGGGCACGGAGAATGAGCACATGCCTTCCTTCGTGGTGATGCCTGATCCTGGTGGTGGGCTGAAAGGCGGACCTCCCGCCTGGGGCAGTGGGTTCCTACCCGCCTCGTATCAAGGCACGCCGATGCGAGCTGGTGCGGCTCCGATCCTCGATCTTCAGCCGGCCTCCGGCATGTCGCGTGAGCGTCAGCGCAGCGCCCTCGATCTGGTGCGGCACATGAATGAATTGCATAGCTTCGAGCGCGGTCGCGACACGGAACTCGAAGCCCGCATCAAGGCCTACGAGCTTGCATTCCACATGCAGAGCACCGCGCCCGAGGTCGTCGATATTGGCCAAGAAACAGCACCCACGCTGGAGCTTTACGGCATTGATGATCCAAAGACGCGCGAGTTCGGCACTCGATGCCTGCTGGCGCGTCGCATGGTGGAACGCGGGGTGCGCTTTGTGCAGCTCTACTCCGGCAACACGAATG
>CAUJJC010000343.1 GCA_963204975.1 Verrucomicrobiota bacterium
CATCGACACGAAGCCCCTAGCCTCGTTCACCTTCGACACCCTCGACAAAGGCAACAAGCTAGCCAATGCCATCGACGCAAAGCAACCTGCGACGCTCAAAGGCGAGAATGAACTCGTCGAAGGCCGCAACGGCAAGGCGATCAAGTTCACCGGCGACGATCCCGTGGATCTGCCGCTCGGTAACTTCCACAGCTATGATCCGTTCAGCGTGTCGCTGTGGCTGAAGACACCTGACGTGAAGGATCGTGCCGTGGTATTTCATCGCTCGCGCGCTTGGACAGATGCGGCAAGCCGTGGCTACGAGCTGCTGATCGTGGAAGGCAAGCTGCAGTGGTCGCTCATTCACTTCTGGCCTGGCAATGCGATCTCCATTCGCGCCAAGGAACCGCTGAAACTCAACGAGTGGACGCAGGTCGTAGTGACCAACGACGGAAGCAGCAAGGCCGCCGGTTTGCACCTGTATGTGAACGGCAAGCTCGCCGAGGTGGAGATTGTGAAGGATCAGCTCAAGCGCGACATCACTGGCGGTGGCGGCGACAACATCGCGCTCGGCGAACGCTTCCGTGATCGCGGGTTCAAGGGCGGGATGGTCGATGACTTCGCAGTTTATGGTTCTGATTTGTCCGCTTACAAGGAGTCATCAAAGGAACTCTACACGGCGCGCGCGGAGCTAGTGAAGTTCACCGACACGCTCAAGGACATGATGGTAATGCAGGAGCTGCCGAAGCCGAAGACGGCTTACATCTTGTTCCGCGGCGAGTATGACAAGCGCAAGGAACCCGTGCCCGATGCGGTGCCGTCGTGGATCGCAAAGATGCCCGAGGGTGCGCCGAACAACCGGCTTGGCGTTGCGCAGTGGCTCACGAGTCCGCAGCATCCGTTGTTTGCACGCGTGACGGTGAACCGCATCTGGCAGGGCTTATTTGGGCGCGGCTTGGTGAAGACGAGCGAGGACTTCGGCAGCCAGGGCACGCGTCCGCTTTATCCGGAGTTGGTGGACTACCTCGCGGTGAAGTTCATGCAGAGCGGCTGGGATACGAAGGCTCTCACTAAAGAGATCGTGATGAGCAAGGTGTATCGCCAGCGCAGCATCGCGGATGCGAAGATGATGGCGGATGACCCCGAGAACGAATGGCTCGCGCGCGGTCCGCGCTTCCGTCTGCCTGCCGAAATGATTCGCGACAACGCGCTCGCCATCGCCGGTCTGCTCGAGCCGCAGCTCGGTGGCGCACCAGTGAACCCGTATGAGATGAGCGAGGCCTTCAAGCCTGCAAACCCGTCCGACACGAATCGCCGCAGCCTTTACACAACCTGGCGTCGAACCAGCCCACCGCCTGCGATGGTCACCTTCGATGCTCCACGTCGCGGCGTGTGCATCGCGAAGCGCGAGCGCACCGACTCACCACTTCAGGCGCTGATCTTATTGAACGGTGTGCAGTATGTCGAAGCCGCGCGCGTGCTTGGCGAGAAGCTGCACCAGGACGCTGGTGGCGATGTGGCAAAGATGATTGAGCAAGGCTTCCTTCGCTGCCTCAGCCGCAAGCCGGATGCGAAGGAAGTCGCGATCTGCACGCGGCTTTATCAGGAGCAGTTGGAGCATTTCAAGAAGGTGCCGAAGGAGGCTGAAGCGGTGCTGAAAATCGGCAGCGCGAAGCGTGATGCGAAGGTGCCTTTGCCTGAAGCTGCTGCGGCGACGGTGCTAGGGCAGGCGCTTTTGAACCACGATGAGTGTGTGGTGAAGCGATGAAAATTGAACCACTAATGGACACTAATGAACACTAATCATGACAGCATTCACAGGACACGGCCAAGCCACGGGGACATTAGTGTCCATCAGTGTCCATTAGTGGTTCCTGATCACAATCGCCGTGGTTTCCTCAACCGCTTCGCCACTGGCCTCGGTGGCATCGCTCTTGCCGAGATGCTCTCCCATCCTTCTCAAGCATCAGTGGTTGCTGACCACGGCAGCCTGAACGGCACGCACTTCGCGCCGAAGGCGAAGCGGATCATTTACTTGTTCATGTCGGGTGGACCGTCGCAGATTGATCTGTTTGATCATAAGCCGCTGCTGAACCAGCGGCATGGCGAGCAGTTGCCGGACTCGGTGCGTGGGGGGCAGCGGTTGACGGGGATGTCGGGGAATCAGTCGTCGATTCCGATGGTGGGATCACCGTTCAAGTTTGGACAATACGGTCCGGCGGGCGCGACGATCAGCGAGCTGCTGCCGCACACGGCGTCGGTGGCGGAGGAGCTTTGCTTTGTGAGGTCGATGCACACCGAGAGCATCAATCACGGGCCGGGCGTGACGTTTTTCCAGACGGGATCGCAGGTGCCGGGAAGGCCGAGCTTTGGGTCGTGGTTGAGCTATGGACTGGGGCAGGAGAATTCCAATCTGCCGTCGTTCGTGGTGATGATCACGAAGGGCAAGGGCGGTCAGCCACTGGGCGCACATCTGTGGGGCAGCGGCTTCCTGCCGACGAAGCATGGCGGTGTGCAGTTCCGTGCGGCGAAGGACCCGGTGCTGTATCTCGGTAATCCCGAGGGCATCAGCGCCGACAGTCGTCGGATGATGCTGGATCGTTTGCGCGAGTTGCATGAGCATCAGTTTGCTGGCACGCCGGATGTGGAAATCAGCAATCGCATTGATCACTACGAGATGGCGTTCCGCATGCAGTCGAGCATTCCAGAGGCGACGGACTTCAGCGACGAGCCGCAGCATGTGCTCGATCTCTACGGGCCAGACGTGAAGACGCCGGGCACCTTCGCAGCGAATTGCCTGCAAGCGCGTCGCCTAGCCGAGCGCGGCGTGCGATTTATCCAGCTTTATCATCAGGATTGGGATCATCACGGCGGCTTGCCGGGTGCGCTGCCGAAGCTTTGCAAAGAGACCGATCAACCCGCCGCAGCGCTGGTGAAGGACCTCAAGCAACGCGGCTTGCTCGATGACACGCTCGTCGTGTGGGGCGGTGAGTTTGGCCGCACGAACTACTGCCAGGGGAAGATTCAGCCGAACTTCGGTCGCGATCATCACCCGCGATGCTTCACACGCTGGATAGCGGGCGGCGGTGTCGCGAAGGGCACGGTGTATGGAGAGACGGATGAGTTTGGCTACAACATCGTCCGCGATGGCGTGCATGTGCATGACTTCAACGCGACTCTCATGCACTTGCTGGGCATTGATCACGAGCGGCTGACCTACAAGTTCCAGGGTCGGCGCTATCGGCTGACCGATGTTCACGGTCACGCCGTGAAGGGCCTGTTAGCGTGAGTTTTACTGTTAGATGCAGCCGGCCAGGGAATCCGTAAGACGGCGCACATCCTCGGATGTGTTGTATCCGTGAATGGCGATTCGGATACGTCCCGCATGGTGCATCACATGCACGTTCCCCGCCTCCAGAGCTGCGTGCATCCGGGCTGTCTCGGGGTGCTGGAAGGCAATGATACCTGTGGGATTGGCAGCTTGCTCGAGCTTAGCCATGGGCTTCAAGCCAAGGCCTACGATAGCATCGTGCGCCTGCTGCACCAAGGGGTCCGCGTGTGCTGCAATCGCTTCGATGCTGATGGCGTCGAGATAGCGAAGGGAAGCATTGAGCGCGTAGATGGGAGCGAAGCTCGGCATACCCACAGAGAAGCTGGCTGCTCCTGTTTTGACCTGGGCACGTTGAAAGCGGTCGTCGTTGAAGGCGTTCTCGATATGATACCAGCCGCCTGCTGTGGTAGTAAGACGGGCAGATGCGCGTGCAGGAATGCCCACCACGCAGCCACCATGAATGCCCAGCGTCCACTTGTGCGTGCTGGAGATCACGATGTCGGCATCACTCATATCGAGCGGCACACGTCCCAGCGCCTGAGTGACATCAACCGCGATGATCGCCTGCGGAGCCATGCGCCGAATCTTTTCCACCACCCGCTTCCAGGCCAGACGATAGCCGTTGTAAAAGCTCACCAGCGAAAGCTGAACAAGCCGCGTCCGCTCCGTGAGCAGAGGCAGCAGATCGATCAACTCGAGGGCACCCTCGCGCTGCTTCCAGAGAGCGATTCTCGGTTTCACGCGAGCCGTCAGCCAGGGTGTGGCACCTGCGGGGAAGTCAATGTCCGTGAGCAGCACCTCGTCGTCAGCTTTCAGATCGAGAGCTGAGGCGAGCAAGTTGTATGCCTCGCTGCTGCAGGAGCAGAAGGACACCTCGTTGGTCTGCAAGCCGATGAGCTTCGCAGCGATCTCGCGGCATTGCTCCACGCGGGCGAAGTGTGGCTCCCGGCCTCTCATGCCCATAGCCTTGTGCCGCATGTATTCGGCGACGGCCTCCGCGACGCACAGCGGCGGGATGCTTTCGGCAGCGGTGTTGAGGTAAGAGATGCCTTCGAGAGAAGGGAAATCCTGGCGGCGCGATTCGGCGGTGAGCATGGACAGGAGACAGCGTTAAAGCGTGACTTCTTGCAGCAGGCGAGCCACCTCGACGCGTCCTTCGTGGCGTTCCTGGAGAGCAGCTTGCAGAGCATTCGCGCGCTCGGTCTCACCATGCACCAGGAAGACGTTCTTCTTCGCCCCGCCGATCCGATCAAAATAGCCTAGTAGTTCATCGTGGTCGGCGTGGCCTGAGAAGCTATCGAGGATCTCGACCTGGGCATGAACGTGGAACTCATCGCCCAGGATATTCACGCGTTTCCAGCCTTCCCGAATCTTCCAGCCGAGCGTCTGCTCGGCGCAGTAGCCGACGAAGAGGATGATGTTGCGGCGGTCGCCAATGTTGTTGCGCAGGTGATGGAGGATACGTCCTGATTCCGCCATGCCACTCGCGCTGATGATGATGGCAGGGCCTTTCAAATCATTGAGTTTCTGGGAGTCTTCACGCTCGCGGATGAGCTTCAGTCCATCGAAGCCAAAGGGATCACGTTGCATGAACAAGGCCTCGCGCACGGCAGGCTTGAGGCTGTCCATGTGCAGGCGGAAAATGTTGGTCGCATCGACGGCAAGCGGGCTGTCCACAAACGTCGGCACAGGTGGGATGCAGCCCTCGTGGCTCAGCTTGTCCAGGGTGTAGAGCAATTGCTGCGTGCGCTCCACGGCGAAGGCTGGGATGATCACCTTGCCATGGCGATCAATGGCTGCGTTGATGATGTTGCAGATGTGCTCGGAGGTGCGCGCCGCCAGCTCATGTTTCCGTCCGCCATAGGTGCTCTCCATGATGACGAAATCCACCCCTTCGCAGGGCTCTGCATCTGCCAGCAAATCGGTATTAGGTCGGCCCACGTCACCACTGAAAAGGAGTCGCTGCGCTTTGCCTGTCTCACGATCCTGAATGTCCAGGATCACCTGAGCGGAACCAAGCACATGGCCCGCATCAATGAAGGTGAGCTTCACGCCATCCGCGATGGGCAGTGCCCGATGATAGCCGACGGTGACGAACTGCTGGAGGCAGTTCTGGGCATCGAGCTTGGTGTAGATGGGCTCCAGCAAGGGCTCGCCTGTGACCTTGCGCTTCTTGTTCAGCCACTCGACGTCGCTGGTCTGAATATGAGCCGAGTCAGGCAGCATGATGGCGCACAAATCACGCGTGGCCGCTGTAGCATAGATGTTCCCCACGAAGCCCTGCTTCACGAGGTTTGGCAGATTGCCACTGTGATCGATGTGGCAGTGCGAGAGCACCACGCTGTCGATCGTCGTCGCATCAAAAGGGAAATGCTTGTTGCGCTCCTGGGCCTCGTGGCGACGCCCCTGGTAAAGCCCGCAATCGAGGAGAATGCGCTGACCGTTGACTTCAATGAGGTGCTGGGACCCGGTGGTGGTGCCAGCGGCACCGCAGAAGGTGATTTTCATAAACTAGGCAGCCATCACTTGTTTCAAATACTCAATGCTGCGCTGCGCGATCACGTCGGGGCCGAGATCATACTTGAAGACCTCGGTGCTCAGCCAGCCCTGGTAGTTCACCTCGCGCAGTGCCTGGATGATGGGCTCGTATTTAACCTCGCCCATGCCGGGGCCGAGGAGGTTCGGGTCGTTGGTGTGGAAGTGAACGAACCAATCCTTGCTCTCGTGGATGATTTGCGGGATCGGCTTGGACTCATCGCTCATCGCCTTCACATCGAGGTGGAGCTTGCACGCGGGATGATCGACCAGCTTGCAAAAGCGGATGGTCTCTTCGGCGGTGTTGAAGATGTTAGTCTCCGTGCGCCCGAGCGGCTCCATGGCGATGGTGACGCCATAACGACCAGCTTCCTCAGCCACGCTGCGCACGACTTCAGCTGCGCGAGCGAAGGCATCGTCGTAGTTCCACTCGGGCAAAAGATTGCGCGCTTTCGGGCTGCCCCAGACCATCACCTTGCCGCCCATCATGCCGCACAGACGTGCGAGATGACGACCGAGTTTCGCTGCATCGCGACGCAGCGTCGCATCCGGCGTGGTGATGTGTAGGAAGGCCGGGCGTGTGAGCAGCCAGTGCAGGCCGATGATCTCGATGCCCGCATTCCGTGCATCCTTGCACACGCGGATCGCATCGTGCTCGGTCAGCTCCCGCGGATCTTCGTTGAGCGTGAAGGGTGCGATCTCCACGCCTTCGTAACCGACGGCGGCGATTCGTTCACAGACTTGGGCGAAGGGCAGTTGGCCCCAGTGTTCGTTGCAGATGGCGTAACGCATGACGTGTGGAGTAAAGGCAGGGCTGTCCGCGATGGCGAGGAAAAGTTTCCTCTCCTGTGAACGCAGGATGACACCACAGGTATGGGCCTGCCGCCTGAATTCAGGACAACCCTTCAAAGATTAAGCACCGAGCCAGATCAGGCTTTTTTCTTCTGAATCGCGCGCCAGATGAAGAGCACGATCACGGAGCCCGCTGTGGCGATACCGATGCTCTGCAAGCTGACGCCGTCCATGGATGTGCCGAGGAAACGCGAGGACAGGAAATTGCCCAACATGCTGCCAAGGATACCGAGGATGATCGTTTTGATCAGGCCGTTGCCGTCGTCACCTGGGTGCAACAGCTTTCCGAGGATTCCGCCGATGAGACTGACAAGTAGATAGCCCATAGTGCTGCTGAGCATACGAGGAAGCGTGATGCGAGGTCAATCACACATCCACAAATGTTTCGTCGCCCGGAAGATTTTGCCTTGTGACGAAGCAACCGGCGTCGTTGAGAGTTATACATCTGCAACGTTTCTGGCCGTCTCCCATGCCGCTTTCCCTCCGCACCAAGCTCATACTCACCATGTCTGCCGTCGTCGCCGGTGCGACCATCGGCACCAGCGTGCTGACTCAGGGTTACGTGCGACGCATGTATCAGCAGAAGTTCGAGGACGACTTCAAAGCGGAAGTCCGATACTTCTCGGGGCTTCAACTGGATCGTCTGGCCGAGATTCGGAAGCGCTGCCGCCAGTTCTCCACCTCGGGCAAGCTGGCTGATGCCGTGAGTTCTCGCGATCTGAGCAAGATCAAATCGGAGGTGACCTCGGAGTTGAAGGACTTTCTCCAGCCTGTGGGCCCGCCAGCTCCACCCATGCTACGGACAGCGATGACCTCGGGGCGATCTCCTTCGGGCAAAGGTGGCCCCTTGGCCCGGCTCGATCTCGGAACAGTGCGCGATAACGAACGGCCCATCATCGGCGTGGTGGATGCGGACGGCGAGGCGATCTGCATCATGGATGCCGAGGGACGGCTCATGCCGCTGGACGAAGCGAAGGCCGTCTTTGGTCGTCGGCAGCCAGGAGGCAGTGACAAAGACCTCCAGCGCGAACTGGCCCGCAGCAGCTTCCGAGCGTCCATGCGCCGTCTGGCCAATGGCGTGAGTGAGGAGCAAGAAATCGCCTACGCCTCGGTGAATGGCATGGATGGCAAGCACCGGCTCCGCGAACTGATCGTCACGCCCGTGCTCGAAAAGGTGAAAGGTGAACGCGTGCCCGTGGGCGCTGTGATCGTGGGAGTGCTCACCTCAGACCTCGGCGAACGCGCGCTGCATTCCTTCAGCCAGCAGACCGACGGCGGTCACCTGCGTGCCGATGTGAAACGAGGTCGTCACGCTGACGAGGGCATTAGCAGCGGCTTCTGGCTGGATGGAAAGCTCCACTCTGAAACCATCCCTGAGAACATGCGTTATGAGATCGCCAATGCTGTCACCAATCGCCTCGCAGCGGGTGCTGCCAGTGACAAGTTCCGCGAGATCACACTGCCCCTCAAAGTCGATGATGAGTCGGTTCCGCACAGCGTGCTCTACCGCGTGTTGAACCCGGACTCCCCATTCCCGCCAGCCTGCCAGGTAGCGATCTACTCGCTGAAGACTGAGATCGCCGAAGAACGCGCCTTGATGCAAAAGATCATCAGCGTCGGTGGCGCAGCACTGGCTCTCGCTTTGGTCCTCATTCTCTTCCTCAGCCGTGGTCTCACCAAGCCGATTCAAGAGCTGGTGAAAGCCACCACCCTCATCCGTCTGGGCAACTACGACGTCGCGGTGCCCGTGCATTCGCATGACGAGGTGGGACAGCTGGCCACGTCCTTCAATGAGATGGCCGAGGGGCTTCGCTTGAACCAAAAATATCAGCGGCTGCTCTCGCAGGTCACTGATCGCATGGTGGCGGAGCAGCTCATCAACAACAGCGAGGCTGCGCTCGGCGGCGAGTTGCGGGAAGTGACCGTCTTGTTCTGCGACATTCGCGGCTTCACCACGCTGACAGCGGGCATGCCACCCCACGACGTGATCACCCTGCTCAACGAGCACATGACGGCGCTCACCTCCCTCGTGCATCAGGACTCGGGCGTGGTGGACAAGTTTGTGGGCGACATGGTGATGGCCATCTTCGGCGCTCCCTTCGCGTATGGTGATGACGCTGTGCGCGCGGCCCAGTGCGCGCTGCGCATGGTGGAGATCCGTGATCAACTGAACCGCACCGGGCGCTGGCAGTTCCAGGTGGGCATCGGCATCGCCACAGGCACCGTCGTCGCAGGCTGCATGGGCAGCAGCGAGCGTCTGGACTACACCGTGCTCGGTGATCGTGTGAACCTTGCCTCCCGGCTCTGCGGCCAGGCGAGTGAGGGCTGCATCCTCATCGATGACACCACTCGCGAACGCCTTGGCGATGCGGCGGAGGTGGAGGAGATCAATGGTCTTGCCCTGAAGGGCTTCGCCGAGGGCGTCACGGCGTATCGACTGAAGGCCTTGGCAATCACTGAGCGCATCGAAGAAGTGGAAGCGACGGCGTTGGAAAGCTGACTTCGCCCTTGGCAGTCCGGCCATTTCCGCCAAACTCCCGGCCTCCCATGCCGCGCCTTCCGATCTCCATCAGCATCATCTCCATGAACGAGGAGGCGAACCTGCGCCGCTGCCTCGCGAGCCTGGGCGACATCGCTTCCGAGATCGTCGTGGTGGACTCGGGTTCCACGGACCAAACCTGCGAGATCGCGCGCGAGTTCGGAGCCCGCGTGCAGCATCAAAAGTGGCTGGGCCATCGCGATCAGAAGAACGTCGCGCTCGGCCTCTGCACCCAGCCCTGGGTGCTGGCGCTGGATTGTGATGAAGAACTCACGCCCGAGCTTCATGCGAGCATCGTGAAGTTCTTCGAGAGCGGCGACTGCGAGCGCTTCGATGGCGCATGGATGAACCGCCTCACCTGGTTCCTCGGCTCGTGGATTCGCCATGGCGACTGGTATCCCGACACCAAGCTGCGCGTCTTCAAACGCGAAAAGTCGAAGTGGGGCGGCAGCCCGGAGCACGACTACATCGAACTCGATGGTCCCACGACCAAGCTCGCCGGCGATCTGCGGCACTACTCCTTCAAGGACATCGTCCATTACCTGCACAAGCACGTTCACTACAGCGAAGTCTTCCTCCAGCGCGAGCGCGACGCGGGCAACAGCTTCTCCTCGTTCAAAGCCGTGGCCCGTCCGTTCTGGCGGTTCTTCCGTGCCTTCGTGCTGCGGCGCGGCTTTCTCGATGGGTTCCCCGGCTTTTGGATTGCCATCTCCACGGCCTATTTCGCCTTCATCCGCTACAGCCGCCGATACGAAGATCATGCTCCGCGCCAGCCATGAAGATCGGGCTCATCTATCACCAGTTCATTCATGCAGGCGGACTCGAGAACTACCTCATCGAGTTCTCTCGAAGGCTCGCCGCCGAGGGTCACGAGCTGCACATTGTGACCTCGCGGTTCACCCCAGAGGTGACGCAGAAGTTCAAAGCCCAGTGGCACCTCATCCCGCGCACTCCATCGCCTTTGCTCCGCATGTGGCACTTCAATCAGGCCGCGCGCTGGGAACTGCGCAACTTGCCCACGGATGTGACGATCGGGTTCGGTCGCACCACGGCGCACGACTTCCACCGCGCGGGCGGCGGTTGCCACGCGCTCTACTCGCGCCTGCTCCCGTGGTATAAACGTTATACGGCCAAGAACCTCCTCGAACTCGCGCTCGAGAAGAAGCTCTACAACAGCGGCCGCACCAAGCACTTCGTGATGAACTCCGCACGGGTGGTCGCGCAGATGCAGGGTCTGTATCCGGGCGCTCGCGAGAAGTGCAGCGTGATTTACACCGCCGTGGACACGGAGGTCTTCAAGCCCGCCACGCATCGCGAGGGTCACCGCGAGATCACCTGCCGAAACATGCACACCGATGCCTCGAAGCCCGTGGGATTGTTTGTTTCCCTCAGTCATCGCCGCAAAGGCCTCGACGCCTTGCTCCAGGCGTGGCGAGGCATCGATGCGACCCTGTGGATCGCAGGCCGTCCACTCAGCGCCAACTACCTCGCGATGATCGAGAACATGGGCATCAAGGACAAGGTCCGCGCCCTGCCTCCCACCTCGGATCTCACCTCGCTTTATCAGGCCGCCGACTGGTTCATTCATCCCACGCTTTACGATGCGTGCGCCAATACCGTGCTGCAAAGCATGGCCTGTGGTCTGCCCGGCATCATCTCCGTGCAAGACGGTGCTATCGACCACATCCGCGATGGTGAGAATGGCTTCGCTCTTTATCACCCAACTCGTCCCGACGAACTCCACCGACGCCTGCAAGACGCCCTCGCCACGCCGCCCGACCAACGCGCTGCGATGAGCGCCCGCGCTCGCGAAACGATGCTGCCCTTCACCTGGGAAGCCCACGTCGCGAACTGGATGAAGCTGATCGCACGCTAAGCTGACTGCAATCATGGCACGATGGACAACGTATTGCCCAACCCCCTGAACCCCCTTCACGAATTCGCCCTTCAGCAGACCCGCCGCCAGTTCTTCGGCCACGTCGGTCTGCGCGCTGGCAATGTGGCGCTCGCGTCGCTGCTCGGCAGTGAACTCGGCGCGCGAGCTGCCGCCGTGCATCCGCCTGGAGCCGAGCTGCCTCACTTTGCGCCGAAGGCGAAGCGTCTCATCTATCTGCACATGAACGGCGGGCCATCGCAGCTCGACATGTGGGATTACAAGCCGGGGCTCAAGGCGCAGTTCGACAAGGACCTGCCCGACTCGATTCGCAACGGCCAGCGCATCACGACGATGACCAGCGGTCAGGCGCGTCTGCCGGTCGCACCGAGCATGTTCAAGTTCCAGCAGCATGGGCAGTGCGGACGCTGGGCCAGTGAATTGATTCCGCACACCGCCAGCGTGGTGGATCATCTCGCTGTGGTGAAGTCCGTATGGACCACGGCGATCAATCACGATCCGGCCTGCACGTATGTGATGACCGGCAGCGAGGTGCCGGGCAAGGCGAGTCTCGGCTCGTGGCTCTCGTATGGCCTGGGCAGCGAGAGCAATGACCTGCCGTCGTTCGTCGTTCTCACACCCCGATGGTCCTCGGGAGCGGCGGCGCAGGCGCTGTTCACGCGCATGTGGAGCAGCGGCTTCCTGCCCACAAAGCACACGGGCGTGGCGCTGCGTTCGTCGGGCGATCCGGTGCTTTTCATCCAGAACCCGCCGGGCGTGGATGCCACCGAACGTCGCACGATGCTCAACGCGCTCGGCAAGCTGAACGAGATCAATCATCAGCGCTTCGGCGATCCCGAGACGCAGACGCGCATCGCTCAATATGAGATGGCTTTCCGCATGCAATCGAGCGTGCCCGAGTTGGTCGATCTGACCAAGGAATCGAAGGCGACGCTGGACATGTATGGCCCCGATGCCACGAACCCTGGCACCTTCGCGCACAGCGCGTTGCTGGCGCGTCGTCTCGTCGAGCGTGGCACACGCGTAGTGCAGATCCTGCATCGCGGCTGGGACCAGCATGGCAATTTGCCACGCGACATCGCCAGCCAGTGCAAGGACACCGATCAGGCCTGCGCAGGGCTGCTCAAGGACCTCAAGGAACGCGGTATGTTGGAAGACACGCTTGTTGTGTGGGGCGGCGAGTTCGGGCGCACCGTGTATTCACAGGGCACGCTCACGGACAAGAACTACGGCCGCGATCATCACCCGCGCTGCTTCACCATGTGGATGGCTGGTGGCGGTATCAAAGGCGGCGTGACTCATGGAGAGACAGATGACTACAGCTACAACGTGGTGGCCGATCCCGTGCATATCAATGAGATCAACGCCACGATCCTGCACCTGATGGGCATCGATCACACGCGCTTCAGCTTCAAGTTTCAG
>CAUJJC010000344.1 GCA_963204975.1 Verrucomicrobiota bacterium
CCTCACACCCTCCTCATCGAAGGACGCAAACCTGCCACCGCTTGATCGCTGTCGTTGAAACGCACCCGGTGCAATACCACGCGCCGGTCTATAGCCACGCCGTCCAAAAGATGGGACTGCCGATGCACGTCGTGTATGGCGGCGACTTCAGTGTGGCCGGATACAAGGACAAGGAGTTCGGTGCCAGCTTCGCCTGGGATACGGATCTGCTGGGCGGAGTGAACCATGCGTTTCTCAGTCGCGTGAGTCAGGGCGGTGCGGGCAATTACGATGAGGTGAAAGCCGAAGGCCTGGAGGCGGCACTCGATGCTCTCGCTCCGCAGGCGCTGCTGTCTCTGGGCTACACGCATCCGCTGGATCGCGCGGGTCTGCGATGGGCGTCGAAGCGGCGCGTGCCCGTGCTGTTTCGCGGTGAGACGTCCGATGTGGCAAGGCGTCGGCACTGGCTGAAACGACTGCTGCGCGATACCTCGCTGCACCTTCTCTACCGTCGCTGTGCGGCCTTGCTTTACCTCGGGCATCATTCGCGGGAGCACTATCGTCAGCGTGGCGTGCCGGAATCGAAGCTGTTCTTCTCACCCTACTGCATTGATGCGAACACCTTCCAGTCAGATGCCGCCAGCCGCGACTCTCTCCGGCGTGCGACACGGGAACGATTCGGGATTCGAGAGGACGCGGTGGTCGTGTTGTTCTCGGGCAAACTCTCTGAGCGCAAGGGCGTCGATTTGCTTCCTCACGCGGTGCGCAAGCTGCCAACCTCCATGCGTGATCGAGTGCATCTCCTTTTCCTCGGCGATGGGGCGCTGCGGGAATCGGTTCAGCGCGAGTGCGAGCAGGAGCCCCGAGTGCCTGTGACGTTTGCGGGCTTTCAAAACCAGTCCGCCCTCAGTGCCTTCTATCATGCGGCCGATCTCCTGGCCCTGCCGAGTCGAGCCGAGGAAACCTGGGGTCTCGTGGTGAACGAAGCGATGCTTCATGGACTGCCCTGCATCGTCTCCACCACCGTGGGGAGCCAGCCGGATCTGGTGCTTCCGGGCGAGACGGGTGAAGTCTGCGCACCGGGCGATGCGGATGACCTTGCCCGCGCGCTGGCTGCTCTGGTGGGACGAGTGCAAGCACCGGGCCTTGCGGACATGTGCCGTGCCCGAGTGGGAAAATATTCCGTGGCTCAGGCGGCAGCGGGTCTGGCCTCGGCCTGGCAGGCAGTGAAGATGGTGTGATGGGAGATCGAGACGATGAGACTGCTGATCATAGGCATCCCTGAGGCCACCCATGTGGGAGGTCACTTCATCAAGGCGGCACACGACCTGGGCATTGATGCCAACCTGCGCGATTCGAACGCAGCCTTCGCTGGTCCGAAGTTGCTACGCATGGCCGTGTGGCACCTGATGGGACGACGCCCGGTGCGCATGAGGGCCTTTGGCGCGGAGGTGATCGACTTCTGCCGTCGCCATCGCCCGGAGATTGTGCTCACGACAGGCCAGGCTCCAGTGGAAGCGGGTGTGCTGCGAACCTTGCGGGAGATGGGCCTGAAGCTCGCAAATTTCCTCACCGATGATCCTTGGAATCCACGCCATCGCGCTGCGTGGTTCATGGAGGCCCTGCCCTGCTACGATCACATCTTCACTCCCCGACGCGCAAACTTCCCTGAACTGGAGGCTCTCGCAGCTCCTCGGATTCACTACCTGCCCTTCGGCTACGAGCCCTTGATCCATCATCCGCCGGAGCCAATGACCTCCGAGGAGCAGGCCCGTTGGTCAAGCGATGTGCTCTTCATTGGCGGCGGTGACATCGAACGGGCCACCGTGATGCGTTCGCTGCGTGATCGAGGGTTCAATCTCAGCCTCTGGGGCGGATACTGGGATCGGATGAGCGATCTGAAAGCCTTCGCCCGCGGCCATGCCGGGCCAGTGGAGTTTCGGCGGCTGGTTGCCTGCGCGGGTGTGAATCTCTGCCTCGTGCGGCAGGCGAACCGTGATGGGCACTCGATGCGCAGCTTTGAGCTGCCCGCTGTGGGCGGATGCATGGTCGTCGAAGACACTGAAGAGCACCGCGAGATCTTTGGGCCTGATGGCGAGTGCGTGCGCTATTTTTCCACGATGGATGAATTGGCCACGGTGGTCGCTGAACTCCTGGCTCAGCCAGAAAAGCGGCGATTGATGGCAGACAGGGTGCGCCAGCGGGTGTGCCTGAATGGGCGAAATACTTATCGAGACCGGTTGATGGCAATCCTGGATACTTGCGATTCAAACGTTCGTTCAGGCGCGCAGATATAAGGGCAATCTTTATCTGAACAGTGGCGAGGATTCATCAGTGTAGCGGATGCTAGATAATAAAAATGAATTTGACTGGCTACATAAAAGACGCACAGGACGCCTTCTCCCGCGTGAACCGAAGTGTGCCTGAATATGCTCTGGTGGTGCAAGGGCGTTTCCACGCCTTTGCACTCGCCAAGTCGTTGATTGCTCTCGACATGCCAGTCCGCATCATCACGAACTACCCTGCCTTCATGGCCGAGCGCTTCGGGGTGCCTCGGAGAAGCGTCGTAGGGTGCGCTCCTTTGGGATTGCTGCATCGGTATGCGCATCGGTGGGACCTGCCGCAGCGGTTCGATGCGGTGAACCGTTTCCTGCACGTCAGTTTTTCCAGGTGGGCGGCACGTCAGGTGGTGAAAATGAAGCCCGAACTGATCCATGCCTTCAGCGGTGTGGCGGCGGACGTTTATGATGCACTGGATCGCGAGAAGATTGATTCCTTGAAGATTCTGGCCCGGGGCTCAGCCCACATCCGTGAACAGTATCGCGATCTGCATCGTGAGTCGATCCGGGCAGCCTGCCCAGACATTGACATCCCCGGACCCTGGATGATCCGGCGCGAGATGGAGGAGTATCGCCGGTCCGACCATATTCTCACGCTCTCGTCGTATGCCCGAAATAGCTTCCTCCAGCGCGGCTATTCCCCGGAAAAAATCCTCATGCTCGAGCTGGGCAGCAATGTGAAGCAATTCCGGCCTGAGCGCGAGGTCGTGGATCGGCGCATTGAGAGGCTGAGGTCTGGGAAGAAGATGACCGTGCTCTACACGGGCAATGTATCTCTTCAGAAAGGTATCATCGACCTCATCGAGACCGCCAGGGCACTGGCGGGCAAGGTTCACTTTCGCGTGGTGGGCAATATCGTGGCCGATGCCGCTTCGCGAGTGGAAGCCGCCAGGGATGTGATCGAGTTCCTGCCACGCGTGCCTGAGCACGAACTGCCTGGCATTTACGCGCAAGCTGATGCCTACGTCTTCCCCACGCTGCATGATGGCTACGCCGCCGTGCTCGCCCAGGCGCGTGCGGGATGTTTGCCCATCGTGTCCACAGATCACTGCGCCGCGCCAGACATGATCGTGAATGGCGAAAGCGGCTGGATCGTGCCCACCCGGCGGGCGGACTTGCTGATCGACCGCCTCCAAGCACTCGATCAAGATCGCGAGGCAACCATCAACATGGTGGAAAACCTCTGGCAGAAGTGCGATACCCGTGATTGGTCCGATGTGGGCCGTGATTTCATCGTGCTGGCGGCTCGTGCGTTCCGTCTGCGTGAAGAACTCCGTCGGCGCTGACCCTTTTTTCTGATCCATGGATTTCGTTCCTACACCGTCGAAAGAGACGCTGCGCATCCTCCTGGCCTGCTGGGCAGGATTATTTATGATCCTTTCGCTGGCGCAATGGCACTCGAAGCGAGCTGTTGGAGTGCCTCTGGCGTATGCGTTTAGCCTAAGTCTATTGCACTTTCCTGGCGCACTTTGCTATTCGATGGATTACTACTCGCCTCGGTCGCCCATTTTGGTTTACAATGGAGCCTCGCTCACGAACACGTTCTGTGGTTTTTACGTATCGACAGTGGCGCTTGCGTCCTTCGTGTTTGGAGTTTTGGCTTGTTCGATTTTGTTTCCAGTTAAAAACAGTTCACCGATTCCAGTTAGCAAAATCTACCCTGCGATTGGATCGCGACTACCAGGGACGATGCTTCTCACGGCTTTGATTTCTTTCGTGATCTTGGTTCCAACAATTGGACGTATTCCCAGTTTCGGAGCAGTGACACTCGCAGGAGCTGCTTTGGGTATCGTGGCTATCTTCCTTTTTGCATATAGGGCCAATTTAAGAGGAAACTCGTTTGCTTTTTGGAAATGGGTTTTTTCGGCCGGGGGGTTCCCCATGGTCACTCTTGTGACCATGGGTTTTGCGAACTCTGGGACCCAGGCAGCTTTGACGGTTTGGATGTTTGTATATCGGTTATATAGACCAAGGGTATTGGCCCTGCTGGGGTTATGTTGCTTACTGTTTGCCGCCATGACGTTCTATGTAAACTACATGCGCGAGCGTGATTCTATTCGTTCGGCGGTATGGGGGCAGCGAGCGCTTTCAACGAGGCTTCAGGCAATGCAGGACATGACTCGCCACTTCCAATTCTTTAATCCTTACAATCACAGTCACCTGGAGAGTTTGGATTCGAGGCTCAACCAAAACGATCTGGTCGGTAAAGCGGTTATTCACATCGCTTCAGGTCGTGTCGACTTTGGACGAGGAGGAACGCTATACGCTGCTGCTGTTGCGTGGGTGCCACGCATTCTTTGGCCCAACAAACCGAGCACTGGCGGCAGCGGAAGTATGGTGTCGCGTTTTACGGGGCAAGTGTTTTCGAATTCAACTAGTGTTGGGGTGGGCCAAGTGCTCGAGTTCTACGTGAACTGGGGATTAACCAGCGTGATTCTCGGATTCGTTTTATACGGGATCCTCATGCGTTACCTTGATGAACGCGCTGCTATAGGTCTAGTCGATGGAGACTACTGGCGGTTTTGCCGCTGGGTCTTACCAGCTATGGGCCTCCTTCAATCTGGAGGCAGCTTTTCTGAGGTGGTGGGAACGTGCGCTGCAAATACCGTTCTAGTTACCTTACTTCACCAATTCTACTTCAAGCAGTTTTACAACACCACGCCCCAGTTGAGCCGTCAGAGCAATCGGCCCTCGCCTATTCAGACATACCGGGGGTCGAAGTGATGTGGAATATTGACCAGATGAGATGGTCACAAAAAATTCATCTCTGGGTGCCAGGGATGGAGGAAACGGGCGGTATTCAGCACTACTCGATCTGTCTCGCGCAGGCGCTGTCAGAGTTGCTCCCCCGTTGCTCCATCGAAGTGCTGAGCAAGAACGATTGCGGGCGTCGCATCGAGATTGAGCGCGTGACGGTGCATGAATTCGGCCACCTGCCGAAAGCTCTGCGCACGGTTGCCTTCGCTGCCAAGGGCTTGGCCATGGCGGCTATCGACAAGCCGGTGGCGCTGATCGCCACGCATCCCCATTTCGCCAAGGCCATGCGCTGGAGCAGCCGTCCTTACCTTGCCGTAGCTCATGGCGTGGAAACCTGGGGCCACCTGGACGGAGCCCTCGGTGTGGCTTTGCGCAAGGCAGCCGGAGTGCTGCCCGT
>CAUJJC010000345.1 GCA_963204975.1 Verrucomicrobiota bacterium
GGTGGTGGCGGCGGCGGCGGTGGCCGTGGCGGCTACGGCGGCGGTGGTGGCGGCGGCGGTGGCCGTGGCGGCTACGGCGGTGGCCGTGGCGATGGCGACGGCGGCGGCTGGTAAGCCCTCCTAAGTTTGCAAATTCTGAAAGGCGGAGCCTCGCGAGGGGCTCCGCTTTTTCTTTGCTTACTTGAGCGCTTCGCGAAGCTCCAGAGCCTCGGGCATTCCAGGTGCATTCTGCAAGGCGCGGAAAACGGCTTGCCGGGCCTCATCCACCCGTCCAAGACGCGCGAGGATCGTGGCCTTGGCATACGGAATGGCGGCATCCGTCGGCGCTGCACGCTCTCCCTCCGTGAGGGCCTGAAGAGCTTCGTCAGTTTTGCCTTGCTGGTTGAGCCCGAGGCCCAGGTTATACCAGGCACGACCAAACGAAGGGGCTAGCTTTACCGCTTCTCGCAGAGCTTCGATCGCTTTCGCTGGCTCGCGAGTTTCATGGTAGGCAAGGCCAAGCTTGTAGTGATACTCGGGTTCCTTGGGGTTGAGGCGGATGGCTTCCTTCAGGCTCTGGAGGCTTCCTTCAGCGTCGCCAGCCACGCTTTGCATCATCGCGTAATCGTGATGGAAGGGCGGGGAGTTCGGGTCCCACGCGATGGCGCGCTGCATGTGCGAGAGGGCCTTGGGGATATTGTTCCGCCCATACTCGAATTGCGCGAGTTGCATCTGACCACTGGGCTGGTCGGCATTGTGCTCCAGCATGTGGAGCAATTCTTTCCCGGCGGTGCTCTCGAGGTCGAGCCGATCCCGGAGCGTCCACGCGGCGGCGATGCGGACATTGCGCACGGGATCGTTCAGCAGCGGCTCAATGGCCGAGCGTAAGGTGCTGGGATCGGCTTCCAAGGCGGGCTCCAGCGAGCGGATGGCGTTCTCACGCACCAGGGGATGCGTGTGCTGGAGTTGAGCCAGCAGCGCCTTGCGCACCTCTTCGCTGCCGGTCCAGCGGTCGAGCATCAGGCTGGTGCTAGCCTTCCAGTAAGGGGTGTCATCGGTCTGAAGCCAGGCAATCAATCCATCGCGTGCATCATCATCGCCACGGCGAGCCTTGGCCATCAGTGTGGCACGCTCGCGGGTCCGGCGGTTCATCTTGTCGCCATACCACTTCTCTACAGCCGATAGCGACCAGGCGGCATCCTTGTCCTGATGGCACTTGTTGCAAGCATTCGGGATGTTGAATTGCTGTGTGAGCAGGGGATCGGGAATGGTGAATCCGTGATCATGGCGCGGATGCCGCTGCATGTATGTAGTCTGCGGCATGTGGCAGTTTATGCACTGGCTGCCAGTGCTTTCGGGAAGGTGGAAGGTGTGGGCCTCGGGCACGATTACGGGAGCATTTGGGAAGCCTCCCGGCGTGTGGCACCGCATGCACAAGTTGTTCCCTGGCAGGATGCGCTTGCCGCTGTGTGGATCGTGGCAATCAACGCATCGCACGCCCGCTGCGTGCATCCGGCTGCTCATGAAGGAGGAGAACTCATAATCCTCGTCGCGGATCTGGCCATCGGGGTAGAAGATGTCCGTGTGATCAACGATGGCCAGGGTGTGGTGATCGAAGAAGTTGTCGCCGGGCTTGAAGTCTCCGGTGAACTCGGTGCGTCGTGCATGGCACATAGCACAGGCATACATCGACTCCTGGTTTTTGAGTCGCTGATCGTCGGTGATGGGGATGGCAAAGGATGGATGTGGCGCAGCGGTTGCGGTTGTCTGGCTGGCATTTTTCTTTGCCTCCTTGCCCCATGCTCCAGGCACCATGCTCTTCGTCGCATGTTCCTTCATCGGTCCGTGGCAGGCCTCGCAGCTCACCGTCGGATGCGCCATCGTAGTCTTGAAGGAATCCGTTTTGCCGTCGTAGTTTTTTCGCACACGCGTGTTGTGACAGCTCGCGCACATCGTGTTCCAGACCATGCCGCGACCGGTCCAGTGGCCCCATTCACCGGGCTTGCGGTCCTCGTTGCCATACACGTTGAACCACTCGTTTTTGTTTGGGTCCCAGGTGGCTTCGAGCGTATGGAGACGACCGCCAGTGCCTTCCACGAGGAACTGCCGCAGAGGATTGTGGCCGATCACGCGCTCTACCTTGTAGGGCTTTGTTTCGTTGTTGAAACCGAGTGCCGTGACGTGAGCCGTGTCGCCCGAGAGTTTCGCTTCTGACGTTTGCGTGCCGTGCGTGAAGGTCTTTGCGGGATCGAAGGCCGCCTTGTCCATGTCCATCCGCAAGGGGCGTTCCGCCAGGCAATGATGAGAGGTGGCCCATTTATCGAACTCTGGCGCGTGGCAGGCTTTGCACGCTGCATCGCCAGCGTAACCTGCGAAGGCCGTGGCTTCGTCTTCCACGATGGGACCCGAAGGTGGTTTGAGGGTCGTCTTTTCCACAGGTGCTGGCACCGGCGTGTAGGCAGGGGGGCGGGTGAAATGCCACAAGAGATAGGTGCCACCGAGCAGTCCGACCGCGATCAAAGCCCGCCAGCCCATGAGCGATCTCGGTGCTGGGGATTCGGGGGCGGGAGAAGGTCTGGGCTTTTTGCTCATGCGGGCGCTGGGAGACGTAGCGACGCCTTCGATTCGCGCAAAGAAGTTCGATCACTGCGCAAGGACCGCTCTTGTCCCCGGCGTTCTGTGATGATAGAACCGAACCATGAAAATTCTCCTCTCCGCTGCTGCCTCCGCTGTTCTCCTTCTCGGTTGTGCCACTGGCCCTCGCGAAGGGGAGACGAGTTACCACGGCGAGAACATCCTCTCCCCTCGCGAGATCATTGCTGCCAAGCAGAAGCCTGTCTTCGAGGCGCACATCAAGCCGATCCTCGAAACCCGCTGCGTGGTCTGCCACAATCACAAGGTGCTGCCCAAGCTCATGAGCCTGGAGAACCGCACCAAGGCGATGGCCAGCGGGAAGATCATTCCCGGCCACCCCGAGCAGAGCCTGCTGGTGCATAACATCAAAGGTTCCCACGCGGGCGTGAATACCATGCCGCCCGTCGGCGAACGCATCACCCAGGATGAGCTGGCGATCCTCACCGAGTGGATCAAGCAAGGTGCTGAGTGGCCGACTGGCAGCGCTGGCACGCTGAAGGTGCAGCCTTGATCGCAGCCAGCCTATTGCGGTGTCTTTCCGCACTCTGATGATAATGGCACCGTGCCTGCGCTGTTAAGGAGACCATGCCTGCTGCTCTCATCGACCCCGCTACGCTCATGCGCATCAAGTCGCTCGAGCTTCGCGCTCGCGTGATCGTCGAGGGCCTGTGGCGAGGATTACATCGCAGCCCGTATCATGGCTTCAGTGTGGAGTTCACTGAGTATCGCCAATACACCAAAGGCGACGACCCTCGGCACATCGACTGGAAGGTGGCCGCTCGGACGGATCGGCACTACATCAAAAAGTTCGAGGACGAGACCAACCTGCGCTGCCATCTGCTCCTCGATATGAGCCGGTCCATGGGCTTCGGCTCCCAAGGCTGGCGCAAGGCCGATTACGCAGCCACCCTCATCGCTACGCTGGCCTACTTCCTCATGCAGCAAGGCGATGCTGTGGGCCTCACAACCTTTGGTGAGCGCATCGAAGAGCATCTGCCGGCGCGCAATCGCCCTGGGCATCTGCGGCGCTTGATGACCGAGCTGGAGAAGGCCCCAGCTCTCCGTGGCACCTCTCTTCAAGCACCGTTGCAACAGCTCAGCGAGATGCTGCGCCGCCGGGGCATGGTCGTTATGGTATCCGACCTGCTTGCGCCCGTCGAACACTTGGAGAAGCAACTGGGTTATCTCGCCACCAGCGGGCACGAAGTGGCCTTGTTCCATGTGATGGATCGTGCGGAGATCGACTTCACCTTTACCGAAGCCGCCCAGTTTCATGATGCCGAAACGGGCAACCATTTGTTCATTGATCCCGCCGTGGCTCGTGCGGGCTACTTGGAAAAGCTCAACGTTCATCTCCAGTCTATCCGCCGCATGTGCGAGAAGCACGGTGTTGAATATCGTTTCGCACCCACGGATCAACCGCTTGACGGGGTGCTGCTGGAGTGGCTGTCCAGCCGCCGCTAACCGTCTGCCAAGCCTAACAAATCACCGTCGGATCAGGAATCGTTTGCTCTTGGCGAATCCCGGTGACGGCTTCGAACGATCATGGGCCGTGATTCGGAGCGCACCGAGCATCATCCCGGACTTTTCTGGAAGACAAGAGCGGAGGGCTCGTAGCATTCGCCATGCCCAAGACCATCCTCGCCATCGGTGCTCACTATGACGACTGCCCATTCGGCATTCCCGGTATCCTGCTCAAGGCCGTGCGTGAGCATCATCGCGTGGTCATCCTCAATCTCATTGGCGACTACACCAACTGGCCGCCGGTGAAAGGGCGCGAGCAACAGCTCATCGACCTCAGCATTGAACTGGCGAAGGAGCGCGGCATCGAGATGCGCTTCCTCAAGCACGCGAGCATGGGCTTTGAACCAACCCTAGCGACGAAGCGTGAGGTCGCCGAGCACGTTGCCGATGTGGCACCGGACATCGCCTTCATGCTCTGGAGCCGTGATCGCCATCCTGACCACGAAGCCGCGAGCGCGATCTGCCATGCGGCTCTGTATCAGCCCGCGCGATTGCTTGGCAAGGACAATGCCAAGACGGCGGGGCAGATCTACTGGTTCGACAATGGACCTAGTCACACCATCGACTTCACGCCTGACACTTACGTTGACGTATCCGACGAATGGCCCGCCGCCAGCGAGTGGCTGGGCAAGCTGATGGCTTTCGTGAAGAACGCTCCCTTCGATCCCACCAAGGACGCCGCGATGGAGACCAAGACCACCCTTGCGCGTTATCGCGGGCTGGCTTGCGGAGCCCGCTATGCCGAGGCTGTTCGCGCGGTGAGACCGAAGACCGTGGAACTCTTCTGATCCACCCTATCGGTTTTGTGCATCGACGGATGCCCGCCGGTTGCCAGCGACACGCGTAAGCCTACTGTCGCCGTCCCCGCCATGCCGAAAAAAGCCGCCGCCAAGTCCGCCCCGAAAGCACCCTCCAACGTGATTCGCATCCGCAGCGCGCGGCAGAACAACCTTAAGGGCATCGACCTCGACCTGCCCATCGGCAAGCTCAGCGTCATCACCGGCCCCAGCGGTTCGGGCAAGTCCTCGCTCGCCTTTGATACGATCTACGCCGAAGGCCAGCGCCGCTACGTGGAGACGTTCTCGCCTTACACGCGGCAGTTCTTCGAGCGCATGGACAAGCCGAAGGTGGACAGCATCGAAGGCATCCCGCCTGCGATCGCCATCGAGCAGACCAACAATGTCCGCAGCACGCGCAGCACCGTGGGCACGATCACGGAGATCAATGACTACCTCAAAATGATCTTCCCGCGTCTCGCGGAAGCGACATGCCCGGAGTGCAAACGCCCCGTGCGACCCGAGACTGCTGAAACCATCATGCGCGACCTGCTCGCGAAGCACACCGGCGAGACCGCGCTCATCGTCTTCGCCATCCCCGTGCCCGCGAAGACTGACGCCGTGGACTTCGCCGAGTTCCTGCAAGGCCAAGGCTTCCTCCGCATCTGGCTGTATGGCGAAGTCATTCGCCTCGATGACAAGGACGCGCTCAAAGGCCGCAAGCTGCCGCAGCGCGTGTTCGTCGTGCAGGATCGCGTGACGTTGGATAAGTCCTCGCAAGCCCGCCTGAGCGAAGCCGTTGAGGCCGCGCTGAGATTTGGCAAAGGGCAGATGACTTGTGTCTTCGACACAGTTCAGGGTTCTCAGTTCTCAGTTCAGGGTTCAGCCACTCGGTCACCGAAAGGCTCAACCGAGAACCGAGAACCGAGAACTGAGAACTACTCCACGACTTGGCACTGCGCCGACTGTGACATCAACCTGCCCGCGCCCACGCCCGGCTTGTTTAGCTTCAACAGTCCCATCGGAGCGTGCCCCACCTGCCGTGGCTTTGGCAAGACGCTGGGGCTCGACATTCACAAAGCGATTCCCGATGAGTCGCTGAGCATCGAACAGGGACTCGTGCGCGCTTTCGGCGGGAACACTTATGCTGAGTGCCAGACCGATCTCATCACCGCCGCGATCAAGAAGGGCGTGGACATCACCAAGCCCTTTGAAGACTACTCGCAATCTGACCGCGACTGGCTCATCAACGGCACTCGCGATGACCCCGAGGCTGCTTACAAAGCAGGCGAGTGGTATGGCGTGCGCGGCTTCTTCAAGTGGCAGGAATCGCGTGCCTACAAGATGCATGTCCGCGTCTTCCTCAGCCGCTATCGTGCCTACACCGAGTGCGGCGACTGCGGTGGCGGTCGCTTGAAAAAGGAGGCTTACAACTATCGCATCGGCACGCACACCATTGCGAATCTGTGGGCACTCGCGATCACGGAACTGCTGCCCACAGCCGAGAGCTGGCAGGTGAAGGATGGCGATCAAGCAGCACGCCTGCTGCGCGACGAGATCATCTCGCGTCTCAGCTACCTCGAACGAGCCGGCCTCGGCTATCTCAATCTCGACCGCCAGACACGCACGCTCAGTGGTGGCGAACTCCAGCGAGTGAACCTCACGACCTGCCTCGGTGCCTCGCTGGTGAACACGCTCTTCGTGTTGGATGAGCCGAGTATCGGCCTGCACCCGCGTGACATCGGTCGTCTCATCGGCGTGATGGAAGGCCTGCGCGACAAGGGCAATACGTTGCTCGTTGTTGAGCACGAGGAGAGCGTCATGCGCGCTGCCGACAACCTCATCGACATTGGCCCTGGCCGTGGCGACAAAGGCGGACAACTGGTCTTCGACGGCCCGCTCAGCGCGCTCTCGAAGAGCACTGCCTCACTGACGGGGGATTACTTGTTCGGTCGCAAACGCATCGCGGTGCCAACGAAGCGTCGCGGCTTGAAGCAATGGCTCAAGATCAAAGGTGCGCGACAGAACAACCTCAAAAAGGTCGATGTGGACCTGCCGCTTGGCGTGTTCTGCTGCGTCACGGGCGTGAGCGGCAGCGGCAAGAGCACGCTCGTGCATGATGTGCTGTATCGGAACCTGCAACGCCTGCGCGGTGAAGTGTGTGAAGAAGAGCCCGGTCGTGTTGGCCAGATCATTGGTCACGAAAAACTCGGCAGCGTGGTGATGGTGGATCAGTCGCCGCTCGCCCGCACA
>CAUJJC010000346.1 GCA_963204975.1 Verrucomicrobiota bacterium
TCTGCCATCGGGGATCCACGCTTTCACGCGGATGAGAAACATGTGATCGAGCAACTGCTTGTTGCGTGTGTAGAGCTTGACCGGCTCAATGGTGGCATCGGCTTCCACGCCATCGGCACCGGCTTCAAAACGAATGCCTCCGGGCTTGAGCTTGGGCTGATGGGATACTTCGGCGAGCACGCTTTCGAGCACGCGGAGCACCTGGCCTTCACTGCGAGCGGCGCGTGACGTGCGGGCAACCTGATCTAGTGCTCTCGTCATCGAGACAGCGACAATGGAGAACAGTCCAATGGCGAGCACGATCTCCAGCAGCACGAAGGCACGCGGCTTCCGAACGCGACGCTGCGGGTGCAAACGAGTGCAACGACCAAGAAGGTCGCTGGACGTGTTTGCAACGCTGAGGGTCGCGTGGATGCCTGGCTCGTGTTGCTTCATGCGGCTTAGTTGTTCACGCTGATATTCTTCTTTCTGGCGCAGCCGGTGAGGGGATCGAAACCCATCTCAATGGTGCCGGTGGTGCTGGTGATTCGGATCTCCACGGGTTCGCAGACGCCAGTGGGGCTGAACTCCCATGTCTCGTTGGAGTCGGGCTTGCGATACTTGCTCTCGCCGTAGCGCTTCACTTCGATGTTACCATCGCCACCAAGGCCTGAGCCGAAGCTGAGCTGCACGGGACGATGCTCGGAGATGGCCTGAAGCAAGGAGTTGCGAGCGGTGCTTTCGATCAAGGCGGCGGATTCACGGAGCTTTTGCTCATCCTGAACGCCTGTGACTCCGAGCACTGCGACGCCGAGGATCAACATGCCAATGGTCATGGCGATGCAGACTTCGAGGAGTGTGAAGGCGGCTGACGCTGGTCGCTGGATCTGTGAGTGATGTGCTTTCATAGCGTTCTCGGTTGTTTGCTAAAGCTCTATGGTTCTCTCGCTCTAAGGCTCTTCTTCCTCACAGCTGCCAGTTGCCGATGTCATCCGCAGTATCAGCCAAGCCATCCGGACCGCTGGAATAGACATCGTAAGGGCCCTTGTCTTTGCTGGCCGGGCGACGGTAGTTGTAAGGGTTCTGCCAGGGATCGAGGATGAGCTTCTTGAGGCAAGGGCTCCAGCTCTGGGGCACGGGGCGCGATGAGGGTTTCTCCACCAGTGCCATGATGCCTTGTTCGGTGGATGGCAGGACGCCATTGGCCATCTCGTAGTTGCCGAGTGCGGCCGTGAGCGTGGTGAGGTCGGCTTTGGCACGCTTGTCTTTGCCTTTGTCGAGCACGCCGGTGAGCTGGAAGATGCCGGCACCGACGAGCAAGCCGATGATGCCGAGCACGAGAACCATTTCGACGAGGGTGAACGCGGATTTTTGATTTCTGATTTTTGATTTCAGGTTTGCGATGTGGGTGTTGTTCATGGTGTTGGGTGGTGGAGGGTTAGAAGTTCGAGGACGAGTAAGAGTAGGAGGACGAGTAGGACTGAAGCGTTTGAGGGCGCTGGGATGGGGCGTTACTTGATGCTGCTGATGGTTTGGAAGATGGTGGTGATCATCATGTAAGCCATGATGCCGACGAGGCCGGCCATGAGGCAGATGATGGCGGGCTGCACGAGGGCCGTGAGCTTGTCGATGCGCTTGGCTAGTTCGCGATCGAAGCGCTCGGCTCCTTTTTGCAGGGCTTCGGAGAGTTTGCCGGTCTGCTCGCCGACGCTGACGATGTCGATGAGCAAGGGCGGGAAGTGTCCGCTGCGATCAAGCGCGCGTGACAGGGCAACGCCTTCGCCGACGTGACGGATGACGGCATCGAGTTCGGTGCGCAGGAAGGCATTGTCCGTGGCCTGCTGTGTGAGCTGCATCGCGTGGATCATGGGCAGGCCGTTGCCGACGAGGTTGGCCAGCGTCTCTAGGAACTGGACATAAAAGCGCGCGCTGAGCACGGAGCCGAAGAGTGGCAGGCGCAGGCGGAGCTTCGCATACGGGATCTGCGACTCGGGGCGCTTGGCCCAGCTTTTGAATAGGATGGTGCAGGTGGTGATGACGATGGCGATGAGCCACCAGTAGGATTTCACCAGGTCGCTGAGCTTGAGGATGATCGCGGCACCAGCAGGCAGTGAACCTCCCGTCGAGTTGAGCAATTCCATCAGTTGTGGGATCAGATACACCACGAACAAAACGGTGACTGACAACGCAGCGAAGATCAGGAACGCGGGATAGATGAGCGCGAAGAGCACCTTGGCTCGGAGCGCCATCTGGCTGCGCATGTATTGTGCCTGGCGCTTGAGGATGGCGTCCATCGAGCCGCTGGCTTCGCCGGCGGAGACGAGCGAACAGAACAGCGAGCCAAAGCTGGGCGAGGTGGCGGCGACGGCCTTGCTGAAGCTCATGCCATCGCGCACCTTGCTACGCAGCGCGGCAGCGAGGGTCTTCACGCCGGAGAGTTCCTTGCGCTTCTCCATCGTGCCGAGCGCGGGCTCAAGCTGGATGCCTGCGGCGATGAGGTCGCTGAGTTCTTCAACGAACAGCACGAC
>CAUJJC010000347.1 GCA_963204975.1 Verrucomicrobiota bacterium
GATGGTGTGGCCACCGACGGTGATTGGAGTGTGAATGGAGCCACCACAAAGGCTCCCGTGGTGGATGATGACGATGTCTGGATCGGCTCGTCGCTGGGCGGCAGCGCTGGCAACAGCCTGACGGGTTTTCTTGATGGCGTGGCGATTCATCGGCGTGCGCTGAGCGATGCGGAGATCGCGAAGCACTGCCGGCGTAAAGATGGTCCGCAGGTGGTGCTGCCCGAGGTGGCGAAGATGCCGGAGATGGGAAAAATCGAGGCTGGCAAGGTGCTGGTGCAGTTCAATGAAGGCCACAGCGCTGCCAATCGTTGGCCGAACTCGCTGGAGATGCCCAAAGAGATGCTGCGATGGTCGGGCGACTCCTTTCTGCTGCCTCGCATGCCGCTGCGATACGATGACTGGGGCATCCGCTCGGCATGGACGGCCCCTGTGCTGCTACGCATGGCCTCAGATGTGAAGCTGCCGCAGGGATCGCATCGCCTGATGCTGCGGACTCGTGGACTCGCTCGCTTGTGGGTGGATGGAAAATTGATCGCTGAAACCCAACCCGCCGTCGGCAATGGCGAGAATGGTTTTGACCCGCTCACGCCGCTGGCCGAGCCACCGCATCCCGGTGTGCGGGTGAAGGGCTACAAGCAACAGGAGGTCTTCGGCATGGTGACGACAGCGCCCCAGCAGACCTCTTCGCGAGTGGTGCTGGAGTTGATCGTCGGAGGAAAAAACATGCGCACGGACACGGGCGAGGTCTGTGTCGCCATCGAATCAGCAAAACGCGATGCGTTCTCCATCCTGCGTGCATCAGGAAAGCCGGAGCTACCTTTGACCGATGCGCAGGTCGAGCCTACGCTCGCTGAAATCGAGACCTCGCTGGCTCGCCTTGACGACACCAATCGACGGGAAGCCGCGAAGTCCCGCGACTCGTTCTGGCAGAAGCGGCACGCCATCGCCAAGACTTGGGTGAAGCAGCATCCAGCGCCTGCGCCACCGCGCCAGGGTCATCCGGTGGATGCCTTCATCGACGCGAAGATCGAGAAGGCACTCGCGACGACCGCGACCACCTCAACAGCGGCAAAAACCTTCCACGGCGAAGTGCTGCCGATCCTGCGCGAGCAGTGTTTCCGCTGCCACGGTGAGAAGGACAAGGGCGGGCTGAAGCTGAACACTCGCGAGGCTGCGCTGCGAGCGGGTGATTCGGAGCTTCCGGCGATTGTTCCCCATGATCCGGCTGCGAGTGAGCTGTTGAAACGCGTTCGCTCCGATGATGAAGACAACGTCATGCCGCCCACAGGTGATCGTTTAACCAAAGAGCAGATCGCGCGGCTGGAAACGTGGATTCGCGAGGGAGCTGAATGGCCTTCACCGCCCGTGGACGCATCCAAACTCGCCAAAACGCCCCTCACCTCCGATTCGGCCTTTCTGCGCCGCCTTTATCTCGACATCATCGGTCTGCCTCCTGCAGCAGATGAAGTCACCGCCTTTCTCGCGGATTCGTCTCCAGACAAACGCACGAAGCTGATTGATCGCTTGCTGGCCGATGAACGCTGCGCGGATCACGAGATCAGCCACTGGCTGGATGCGCTGGCGGAGAACCCCACGCTGATCAATGCCTCGCTCAACAGCACCGGCCCGTTTCGCTGGTTCCTGCTCGACTCCCTGCGAGACCACAAACCGCTCGATCGCATGGTCACGGAGCTGCTCATGATGCGTGGCGATGCCTCTCACGGTGGCAGTGCTGGGTTTGCGCAGGCAGGAGAAAACGACGCGCCTTTCGCGACGAAGGGCCACATCATCGCCTCCGCGTTTCTCGGAGTTGAGTTGCAATGCGCGCGCTGTCATGACTCGCCCTATCACAGCACGAAGCAGCGTGATCTCTACTCCCTGGCCGCGATGCTGGAGCGCAAGACCGTGACCGTGCCGAAGACCAGCCGCGTGCCTGCCGCGTTCTTTGAAAAGAAGGCCCGCGAGTCTTTGATCCGCGTCACGCTGAAACCCGACGAGCCTGTGACGCCCGTCTGGCCCTTTGCCGAAGTGACCGGCGCGGCGGAAAACGCGGGTCTCGATGCACTGGTCGAAGATCCGAAGGACACTCGTGAGCGCATCGCCGCCCTGATCACCTCGCCGGAGAATCGCCGCTTCCCTCGCGTCATCGTGAACCGCCTCTGGAAGCGGCTCATGGGCGCGGGTTTCGTGGAGCCGGTGCAGGATTGGGAAGGTCACGATGCGAGCCACCCAGAGCTGCTGGACTGGCTCGCTAATGAGTTGCTGACCGCGAACTACGATGTCCGGCACATCATTCGGCTCATCGTCACCTCAGAGGCTTATCAGCGTGAAGCAGGCATTGAGAATCTAGCCTCCGCTGGCCCTGAAGAGCGCTTTTTCCATGCGCCAGCGAGGCGGCGACTCAGCGCTGAGCAGATCGTGGACTCGCTGCACGCCGCTGCCGGAGCCGCCATTGATTCCGAACCCATGACCTTCGTTCACGACGGCTCGAAGACGCTGCAAAACCGCCAGGATCTCGGGCTTCCACATCGAGCCTGGATGTTTGCCAGCCTGAACAACGAACGCGACCGCCCCAGCCTCGCCCTGCCGCGTGCGCAGGCCGTCGTGAACGTGCTGGAGGCCTTCGGATGGAACGGTGCCCGCCAAAAGCCGTTCTTTGTCCGCGAAAGCGAACCCAATGTTCTCCAGCCTGGCATCTTGGAAAACGGCACGCTGACCCAATCCCTGTCCCGAGCCTCCTGGAAGTCGAAATTGGCCGATCTGGCCGTGGAGGCAAAATCACCCGAGGCATTGCTGGAGCAGTTGTTTTTGCGTTTTCTCGGTCGCAAACCGCAACCTTCCGAGCGGGACTCATTTGTTCCGGATCTGCGGTCAGGCTTTGAAAGCCGACTCACGCCCAAAGATCAAATCGTGGAACCCACCGCACCCAAACCGCTCCGTCTCGTCACTTGGCTCAACCACGTCATCCCCGACGCCAACACCATCCAGCAAGAGATCGAAAACCGAGTGCAAAAAGGCCCCGCACCCGATCCGCGACTGCGACCCGAATGGCGGGAAGTTTACGAGGACATCGTCTGGAGCCTCATCACCCATCGCGACTTCGTCTGGGTGCCGTGAATACAATGCCTGCCAATCCACCAACACCGCTTTCATGAACCGCAGACACTTTCTCAAAGCCAGCACCTCCTTGGCCGGTGGCCTCGTCTTGCCGCACTCCCTTTTCGCGGACCAGATTCGCGGAAAGGCGGAGCACGTCATCTCCATCTGGCTCGGCGGTGGCATGGCTCAGTCGGACACCTTTGACCCGAAACGCCTCGGCGATCCGAAGACCAACAAACCCGGCTCGTTCTACCCATCCATCGGCACGTCAGTCCCTGGCGTGCGGGTGTGCGAGCATTTGTCAAAGCTGGCTCCACTGATGGATCGTGTGACGGCGGTGCGGACGGTGAATCATGATGTCATCGACGAGCACGCTGCCGCCACCAATCGCATGCACACGGGGCGGCCCATCAGCGGCACGATCGGCTATCCCTCCATCGGTTCGATCATCGCTCACGAGCGGGGAGCCGCAGCCGAGGATGCACCGCCTTATGTGTTGATCGGCTATCCGAATGTCACACGCGGTCCGGGATTCCTCGGTGCTCAATCCAGCTACCTTTATCTGACCGACACTGCTCGCGGCCCGGCGGGACTTTCTCTGCCTCCGGGCATCAAGATGAAGCGTCAGGCACGACGTGAACGCTATCTCACTGCTCTCCAGGCCAGCGCGGGAGAGACGAGCGACCGCCAGTTGCAAAGCTACGACGCCGCCATCGCGCAGAGTTTGAAACTCAGCGGCCCGGCCTTCAATCGCGCGTTCCAGCTCGACTCCGAGCCCGCGAGCTTGCGCAATGAATACGGTGGTGAGTTCGGACAGCGCTGCCTGCTTAGCCGCCGACTTGTCGAACGCGGTGTGCGCTTCATTGAGGTCTCGCACAACCTGAACTTCATCAACGGAGCTGGCTGGGATGCTCACAAGGAGGCCATTCTTCAGCAGCATGTGCTGATCCGGGAACTCGATACCGCCATGGCTGCTTTGATCCGCGATCTGGAAGCGAAGAAGCTGCTCGATAAGACGCTCATCATCGTCACCACCGAGTTCGGCAGGCCGCCCGAGTTCGACAGCGGCGGTGGACGTGGGCATCAGGGCAGCGCCTTCACCTGCGTGCTAGCCGGAGGCGGCTTGAAACACTGCGGTGCCTGGGGCGAAACCGATGACCTCGGCAAAAAGATCACCGCCAATCCCGTCAGCGTCCCCGACTTCTTCGCCACCGTCTGCGCCGCCGTCGGCGTGGACTACCGCAAGAACCTCTACGATGGCGACCGCCCCGTGCCGATCACCGATCAGGGAAGCCCCATCGCAGCGCTGTTTGCGTAGCCAGCCTCGATCATGAAAAGCATCCTCCTCACGCTGCTTTCGTCATTTGCCGTTCTGCATTCGTCATTTTCGGCACAGCCGAACATCGTCTTCATGTATGCTGACAACCTCGGCTACGGCGATCTCGGCTGCTATGGCAACAAGGAGGTGAAGACACCGCATCTCGACCGGCTCGCGGCTGAGGGCGTGCGCTGCACGGATTTCTATGTGGTGACATCGACCTGCACGGTTTCACGCGGCGCGGTGCTCACGGGGCGTCATCCGCTGCGAAACGGGTTGCTGCACCAGCTCGTGGTCGAGGAAAACTGGCACGGCGTCGGCCTGCCGCATCGCGAGCGCATCATGCCACAGTATTTGAAGGATGCGGGCTACGCCACGGCCTGCTTTGGCAAATGGAACATCGGCTTCGCACCCGGCAGCAGGCCCACGGAACGCGGCTTTGATAAGTTTCTCGGCTGCCGCAGCGGAAACATCAACTACTTCACCCACACCTATCACGGCGAATACGACCTGTTTCGCGAAACGGAGCCGCATCACATGGAAGGCTACAGCGGCGATATCTTTGCCGAAGCGGCAGCGGAGTTCATTTCGCGTCAAAGTGCCGCGAAACGGCCTTTTTTCGTCTATCTGCCCTTCAACGCGCCACACTACGTCAGCAGCATCAATGTGCTGAAAGGCGAAAAACCGCAGTGGCAGGCCCCCGATCGCGCTTTTGCTGCCTACGGCTGGAATCCGGCTGAAACCGACGAAAAGCGCCGCTACCTCGCCGTCATCACCGCTCTGGATGACATGTCGGCCGGGTGCTCGCCGCGCTCGATGCCACCGGGCAGCGTGAGAACACGCTCGTGGCCTTCATCTCCGACATGGGCCCCATTTTGCGGCCCACGCACGGCCTCGGCGTCGCCAGCGCGGGCATCTATCGCGATGGCGCTCCGTCTTTGTATGAAGGCGGCATCCGCGTGCCCGCCCTCTTCCGCTGGCCCGGCAAGATCCCTGCTGGCAGCGTGTCGAAGGCCATGCTGAGCCACCTCGATCTCCTGCCCGCCTTTTTGACTGCCGCCGGAGCCACCGTGCCCAAAGCTCGCATCCTCGATGGCCGCGATTGTTTGCCTGCCCTCACCAAGAATGCCGCCACTCCTCACGAACGCCTTTTCTTCCACCTGCGCGATGCCGTTGCCGTCCGTGAAGGCTCGCTGAAGCTCATTCGCACGAAAGCGAAAGCCGAGTGGGAACTCTACGACCTCGCTACCGATCCCTCCGAGAAGCGCAATCTCACGGCCGAACGTCCGCAAGATGTGCAACGCCTGGCAGATGCGATCACACAATGGCAGCTCGACCTGAAAAACGACGCGAGTGAGCCGGTGAGATACATGGCAGTAAAGAAGGTAAAATAGCTCACCCACCGCATCCACATGAAACGCCGTCTCTTCACTCAAAGCCTCCTCGCTGCACCTTTGCTGAATCTTCATGCGGCGGAGGGCGGCCTGCACATCGCCACATTTGAGGTCGATGTCACGCCACCGCTGGAGTCGCCGCTGTGTCATGGGAACGTGATGCCGGCGAAGCAAATCATCACACCGCTGCTCGCGCGTGGCATGGTCATCCTCGGCTCCGGGCAGCCCATCGTGCTGTGTGCGATGGATTGGGTGGCTCTGGCGAATGCTAGCAATGTGATCATCCGCGAAACCATCGCGAAGGCCGTCGGCACCACGAGTGACCGTGTGGCCGTGCATACGGTGCATCAGCACGACACGCCGGGCAGTGATCTCGATACCGAGCGCCTCCTCGCTGATCATGGGATCGGCGGGCGCTTTTCAAACGCGCAGCTCGACCAGCGTATGTTTCAGTCCATCGCCGATGCAGCGCGCGGATGCATGACCAAGGCGGAGAGCGTCACGCAGGTCGGCTTTGGCTCGGGAAAGATCGAGAAGGTGGCGTCCAACCGTCGCGTGCTAGGTCCGGATGGAAAGGTGGCCTTCACTCGCATGAGCGCGTCCAAACATCCGCAGGCAGCGACCGCACCGGAAGGCACGATTGATCCGCTCGTGCGCATGGTGACCTTCTGGCAGGGCGAGAGACCGCTCGCTGCGCTCAGCTACTACGCCACGCATCCCATGAGCTACTATGGCAAAGGTGGCGTGAACTGGGACTTCATCGGAGGAGCGCGTGCACTGATGGACAAGGCCGTGCCCGGCGTGCGCTTCATCCATTTCAACGGCGCGGGTGGCAACATCACCGCTGGCAAATACAACGACGGCAGCCCGGAGAACCGCCCCGCGCTGGCCGAACGTGTGTATGCAGGCATGAAGGCCGCGTGGGATGCACAGAAGAAGCAAGACCTCACCGCCGCCGATCTCGAATGGCGCGCGAAACCCGTCGCCCTGCCCGTGCGCCATCCCGATGGCGAGCAGCGGCTTCTCGCGACGCTCGCTGATGCGAAGAAGCCCTTCGCGCAGCGTGCCTTTGCCGCGCGCGACATCGTTTTCATCCGCCGCATGACCGCTGGCGGCACGATCCCACTCGGATGCCTCCGTATCGGTTCCGCGCACGTGCTTCACATGCCAGCGGAGTTGTTCATCGAATACCAGATCGCCGCACAACAGATGCGCCCGGATGACTTCATCGCCATGGCCGCCTACGGCGACAACGCCCCGAGCTACATCGGCACCGAGATCGCCTACACGCAGGGCGGCTACGAGGTCGGTGATCACGTTTCGAGAGTGAGTCCTGAGGTGGAGAAAGTGCTGACGCAGGCCATGCGTGAACTGTTGGTGTGAACGCTGGTGGCGTTTGTTGGATTCTGGGAATCGACACACGGCACCTCTACGAAGACCCGCCGTCTTGCAACGTATGTCTGAGGCGATGAGCAGCCTCCTCTTCACCAACGTCACCGCTATCCTCCCCGACAAACTCCTGCCGTCGGCCTTTGTGCTGTGTGAGAAGGGCAAGATTCAGTCGATCTCGCAGCGGTGTCCGAAGGTTTCGGCGAAGACGTGCGTGATCGATGGCAAAGGCAAGTATCTGTCGCCTGGGTTCGTGGACATTCATGTGCATGGCGGCGACGGGCATGACTTCATGGATGGCACGGTGGAGGCGATGCGTGGGGCTTGCGTGGCTCATGCTCGTCATGGCACGACCACGATCTTCCCCACGACCACGACGGGTTCACCGGAGCAGATTCACGCGATGCTGAACGCGGCGAAGACGGTGCAAGGCGAGCGTCGTGTGGAGAATGGAGCGCGCATCGCGGGCGTGCATTTGTATGGGCCGTTCTTTGCGGAGGACAAGGTGGGGTGCCACTCGGTGGAAGGGCGTCGGTCACCGACGGCGAAGGAATACACGGCATACTTCGACAGCGGCATCGTGAAGGTCGCGACGTGTGCGGCGGAGTTGCCGGGAGCTGTGGCGTTCTATCGCGAAGCGAAGCGTCGTCGCTGCCTGATCACCTGCGGGCACTCGAACGCAAGCTGGCCGGAGATGGCGGCGGCGTTCAAGGCGGGGATGCGACACGTCGATCACTTCTGGTGCGCGATGAGCAACGTCTCGTCCGTGCGCGAGCGACTCGGCGTGCCGATGCGTGGCAGCATGATGGAGTTCGTGCTCGGCACGGCGGACATGAGCACGGAGGTCATCGCGGATGGCTGTCATCTCGCACCGGAGTTGCTCGACTTCGCCTTCCGCATGAAAGGTGCGCGACGACTGTGTCTCGTGACCGATTGCAACCGCGCACTCGATTTGCCACCCGGACGCTATCGCTTCGGCGCGGGCGAGGACGGCTCGTGGTTCAACAGCGATGGCAAGGTCGGCTGGGCACCGAACGGCAGTCTCGCGAGCAGCATTGTGGGCATGGATCACATGGTGCGGCAAATGAAGCGCGACACCTCCGCGACGCTGCCCGAAGTGATACGCATGGCGAGCCTCACGCCCGCTGAGCTAACCGGCATCGCGCGGCGCACGGGAAGCGTCGAGGTCGGCAAGCAAGCAGACCTTTTGCTGCTGAGTCGCGATCTGCGTGTGAAGCAGGTCTTCATCGGCGGGACTGAGATGCTACTGCCTCGCTGAAACGACTCGCCCGTGAGCGGGAAAGTTGCGCCGCGTCTGCTTTGTGCCCCTTTAGCGGCCTCATGCGATTCGCGCTGATCTTCGTTCCCTTCCTTGCCTCCGCTGCCCCGCCGCCGGGGCTGATGACCTTTCTCGACAAGCACTGCACGGAGTGCCACGACTCGGAGGTGAAGAAGGGCGGGCTCGATTTGACCGCGCTAAAGTTTGATCTCAGCGATCCGGCACTCTTCGAGAAATGGGCGAAAGTGCATCACAGCGTGGAGGACGGCGAGATGCCGCCGAAAAAGAAACCGCGTCCCGAGGCGAAGCTGGCGGATGCGTTTCTCGACGTGCTGGATGAGCAACTCCGCGAGACGAGCACGACACAGCAGAAGACGGAAGGCCGCACACAGGCGCGTCGGCTAAACCGCATCGAGTATGAAAACACGGTGCGCGATTTGTTGCAAATCGACACGCCGCTCGCCGGTCTGCTGCCGGAGGACACGCCGATGCATGGCTTTGACACCGTGGCGGAGGGATTGAGGTTTTCGCAGCTTCAGATCGAGAAGTATCTCGAAGCCGCCGATGCCGCGCTCGACGCTGCGGTGGATTTGCGAATGGGCATCGAGCTGAAAAAGGAGCGCTTCAGCTACAAGGACGAAAAGTGGATCATCGAAAACCTAGCCCTTCCGGACAATCCTCCAGAGGACCCGAAGAAGAAATACAGCCGCAAGCGTGTCGTCTTCCGCGATGTGCCTGACGCGCTCGTGATGTTCACCGACGCGGACTACATGCTCGGCCTCAGCAAATTTAAACTGCGCCGCAGCGGCACCTATCGCATTCGTTTGTCCGCGCATGGCTATCAGAGCGCGGGCGAGCCGGTCACGGCGCGCATCTACGCGAACGACTACAGCGCGGGCAAACGCTTGCTCGGCGCATGGGACATGCCAGCGGACCAGCCGCGTGTGGTGGAGGTGGTGACTCGTATCAATCGCAGCGAGCATCTCCTCGTGATGCCCTTCAGCGTCGGCTACGATGAGAAAGGTCAGCGTCTCAATGACAGCGACACGACCAAGGATTTCAAAGGTCGCGGTCTCGCGGTGCAGTGTGTCGAGATCGAAGGTCCGCTGGAGATGGAGCACTGGCCTGCGCCATCGGTGAAGGCGCTCTTCCCCGGTGTGCCTGTGGTGCCGATTGATCCGAAGAAGATCAGCAACCGCAGCGATACCGAGAAGGCCATTGGCTTCGAGCTTCAGCCTGCTGATCCGGCGGCGTCGCTGAAGATGTGCATCGAATCGTTCGCCGCGCGTGCGTTCCGTCGTCCGCTGGAACAGGGCGAGGCGGATCGCTTTGTGAAGCTTGCGCAGGATTCTCACGAGGGCGGCGCGAGCTTTGTGCAGGCGGCGAAGTTTGGTCTGCGTGGCGTGCTCACCTCGCCGCAGTTCCTGCTCTTCGATGAGCTGCCGGGAGCGCGCCTGAGCGACTACGCGGTGGCGTCGCGCTTGTCGTATTTCCTGTGGTCCACGTTGCCTGACGAGGAACTGATGAAGCTCGCCGCTGCGAAGAAGCTGCACGATCCCGCCACGCTGAAGGCGCAGGTAAATCGCATGATCGCCGACCCACGCGGCAAGGCGTTCGTGAAGAACTTCGCGGGGCAATGGCTCGATCTGCGCTCAATCGATGCGACCTCGCCCGACGCGAATCTTTATCCCGAGTTCGATGAGATGCTGAAGCTGGCGATGGTGGGCGAGACGGAGTCGTTTTTCACTGAGTTGCTGCGCAAGGATTTGCCGGTGACGAACTTCATCCAGAGCGACTTCGTGATGCTGAACCATCGCATCGCGCAGCACTACGGCATCGGAGCCGATGTGGCGAAGGGCGAGGAATTCGTGCGCGTCAGTCTGCCTGCCGATAGCGTGCGCGGAGGTGTGCTTACGCAGGCCAGCATTCTCAAAGTGACGGCCAACGGCACGGTCAGCTCGCCCGTGCTGCGCGGTGGCTGGGTGATGAAACGCCTGCTCGGCCAGCCGCCGCCTCCACCTCCGCCCGGCGTGCCCGGCGTCGAGCCCGACACGCGCGGCGCGAGCACGATTCGCGAGATCTTGGCGAAGCACAGCACGTCCGAGACCTGCGCGGCGTGCCACGCGAAGATTGATCCACCGGGCTTCGCGCTGGAGAGCTTCGATGTCATCGGCGGCTGGCGCGATCGCTACCGCAGCAAGGAGAAAGGCGAGAAGCCCTCGGCGAAGGTGGAGAGTCGTGGAGTGTGGCAATACAAGCTCGCGTTGGAAGTGGACCCGAGTGGCAAGCTCGCCGATGGACGCACCTTCACCAGCATCCGAGACTTCAAGAAACTGCTGCTCGACCGCCCCGCCGACGTGCAGCGCTGCCTCACCGAAAAACTCCTCACCTACGCCACCGGTGCCGCGCCCACGTATGCCGACAAGGCTGCCGTCGCGGGCATCATCGCGAAGTCCGTCAAGCAAGGCGGCGGGCTGAAAACCTTTGTTACCGAGTTGGTGCTGGGTGAGACGTTTCGGAGGAAGTGAGACTCCATCGACCTAGTGCTCGAGATGATTCGCCCTTATATCAATTCTACTGTTCCAGAGCTTGAGTCGGTCTTTGAAGCGAAGAGCAATGACGCTGACGTTCTTCTCAAGTTGAAAGCCGAGCTTGCACTGCGCTCGTCAAATAGAGCTAGAGCGCTGCATGAAAAGATTGAAAAGATAATGCAGCGTCGGTTAAAGAACCAAATGCCTGCTCCCGAGAGAACTAGCACTCCCACATCCGCTCTTCTCGCCCGGTTAAAACCGTTGAGGGAAAAGCTCATCGACGTATCGCTTCGCAGCAGGTTATTGAACTACCGTGATCTTGGCAGTCAGACGCTGCCGCTGCTGCCTTGCGACCTCGACACCTTGTATCAATGGCTCGTTGCCAGTGAAAAGGAATTAGAAGTGGAAGGCGTGCCAAAGGGTGAGTCGAGGGACGAATCCAAAGAACCACCAGAAGGTGAAGCACAGCCGTCACCAACACGACCAAGCGTAGATTTCTCAGGGGAAGATGCCACACACGATGTTGAGGTCGGCACTCTGCGTTCGCGTGACTCGATGCTGAGGACCGAGAACCGGATGACGGCTCTGTTTCGCAAGTATCGCGAGTGCTTGGACGCCTTCGGCAGCAATCTTTGCTTCATGGCGTTTGGGTTCCTCGAATGGACAGACCCAAATCGACAAGATGATGAGAAGCGCTATGCCCCACTCATTCTGGTGCCAGTGGCTTTATCGAAAGTGAAGCGTGAGGTGGCTGTAGAGGCAGCTTTGGATGAGTTCGAGTTGGAAGATGTTCACCAGCCACGCCGCCGAGGGCGTCCGCGTGCCGCACGCCCTTCGCTTTCTTCGCGGATGATGGCTTATCGCTTCACTGTGAAGTATGATGGCGAGGACATTGCCGATAATGTGGCTCTGCGGCTCAAACTGGAGAGTCTCCCCGGCGGAATAAGCCTGCCAGCATTTGATGCTGAGGATGACGACTCAAGCGTTGAAGAGTATCTGGAGACCGTGGAGCGGGCGATTCGTAGACTCCCGTCTGAAGTGAACACGGGATGGAAAGTGGTTCGGCGAGCAAGACTGGCTTTTTTCAGCTCAGCCAAGGAGGCCATGTATCGCGATCTCGACCCTACCAAATGGCCTACCTCTGGACTTGTGAGCCAGGAATGGATTCAGGCGGCTTTGGATGGTCGCGATCAAGATTCAACTCCAGCCGTGACTGATGACGAGGTGACGAATGCGCTGCACATCAACCCTGTGCCAACTGTTCTGGAGACGGACGGCTCGCAAATGCGAGCCATCGTGAGAGTGCTGCGAGGTGATCCCATGGTGATTCAGGGGCCACCTGGAACGGGCAAGAGTCAGACGATCACGAATCTCATCGCGGCGACGCTCGCCAAAGGTAAGTCAGTGCTCTTTGTCGCAGAAAAGATGGCGGCTCTCAGCGTGGTGCGTCAGCGTATGGAGGAGTCCGGTTTGGGACGATACTGCTTGGAATTGCATTCTGCGAAAGCGACCCCGCGGCAGGTGATAGACCAAGTAAGGAAGCGGCTCGCACATAAACCCGCCGCCGCCGCTCCATCCTCCCAATTGACTGCCGATCGTCAGCGTCTCAATCAGCATCGCATGGCTTTGGGTAACTATGGTGCATCCATCCATCACATGGATAACAGCCTAGAATCGAGCTTTCATGATGCTGTATGGCGGCGCTCGCAGTTTTTGGATGTGCTAGAGGAACTGTTGGCAGACCAAGATGTCGTTATCGATTCGATGCCAGCTCTCACGATGGGTCGAGACGCAGGTTATGCCGAGCTGAGCACCTTGATCGATGCCCTGAAGATTGCAGGCCGTTGCATCGCGGAGGGTGTGCATCTCGCAGCGCAGCCGTGGCGTGGCTCATGTCCTCGTGAGCTGCCCAGCCCTCACATGGAGGAGGCTGTGCGCCGCTCGCTTGGCACAGCCAAGCAGACCGCACTGAAATGGGAAGAAGCGGAAAGCCGTCTGCCTCTGCCGGATCAGTGGAGCGCTCCCACAGCGGATCAGTGGCTTGACCTGCACCAGCGGTTCCAGCCTGGACCTGCGCCGGAGTTGCTTGAGTGCATTTGTAATGAGCTAGCGGCTGATTTCACCGCACTGTCCCGATATGAGGAGTATATCGCAGCACTCTCAGCATGGCGGATGCCGCAGCCTGATGAAGCGCGAGCACTGTCAGAGAACTCCGGCATTGACAACACGACGATTGAGCAAGCTAGAGCAGCAGCGGAGCAAATCGAACGCACTCTGATCTCGAGAATGCCACATGCGACTCTGGAGGAACTGTCAGACTCCAGTGAGCAAGTGGTTTGGCTGAGTGACACGCTCGCTACCCGCACCGCAACTCTAGCAGCTCTGGCCGAATCGATTCATGTGCCGATCACGGATGAGACATTCTCAGCAGGCAGTAGGCTGGCTGCTTTCGGTTCACGTCTGGCGCAAACGCCGCCAAGTGTGTGGCGCTGCCTTGATTCTGCTCTGTTGCATCCATCGAGCCTCACCCAAGTAGCACTCGCCGAAAAGCAGTATCAGTCCCTCGTAGCGGAGAGAGATGCGATCTCAGCCGAGGTGCGAATGGATGATCTACTGGATGCAGCAAAGTGGGCCGACCTATCGCGTGAATTACGCCTGACTTCAGATGGCTGGTTTAACTGGCTGCCCGGCACACGCGGGAACAAGCTTCGTAAGCAGATGCGAGCCTATTTCCTGAAACGGCCTGTGAATGAGGCTGCTGCCATTCTGGCAGTGGATCGAGCGCAGAAGTGGCGTGCTGATGCTGTTGCCTTTGCCGCTGCTGAGGACGCCAAATCGTTGCTCGGCCCTGCCTTTACCGGCATGACGACAGATTGGAATTCTTTAGAAGCCGCCGTCTCACTGGTCGCAGACTGGGTAAAGCAGTTCGGTATCGTCTCTGCTCAGGCGTTCATTTCCGAGCATAAAGACGCGATCTTCGCTCAGTCATCGGTCGTCGCGAGCCTTGCTACGCAGTGTGAGGCTCACATGAATGAATGGATGGCTCTGTCATCGACCTTGTTTCGGCAGGACGAGGCCACTTTGCGCCAGCTTTCTACTCAAACCTTGCGCAAGGACGTGTCCACACAAGCAGAGACGGCTGTCAGCTTGGTCAAAGCTATCGCAGAGATCAAACTACCGCCGAGCACCCTTAGCGATGCCGTGCCGCACTTGTGCTCAGTAGCACTCACGCTTCGAGAACACGCTGCTACCATATCAAAACTCACAGCAAAACCGGTGTTCCTTGGCGACTGGCATCAGGGGCTGCTCGCCACTAACCCACAGCGGATTGCCAATGCCATCGCTTGGCTGCGCCTGATCATTGAGGCCGATGCGCTGCCACACGCGATCAAGGTATGGGCGCTCTCTGCATCGACGGCGCAGCGAGTGCTGGAGGTCACAGAGCGCGTCCAAACTATTACAAAAGCCATTGATGGCTGGCGGGCAGCCATGTCTCCGCTAGCCGAGGTCTTTGTCTTCGATTCCTACACCGCGCCGATGTCCCAAAACAACTTGGGACGAAGTGTGACCATGATTCTCTCGCAGCTTGAAGCTGCCATTGAAGCTGTGCCGTCATTGCTGCCTTGGTATCACCTGCATGAAAGCGAGCGCGGCATCGAGCAAGCTGGCGGCAAGGCCCTCTGGGAGTGGTGTCGCGAACATCATCTCAATGGCGAAGCCATCGAGAAGGCTGCGCAGCTCGGCTTTAGCAACCAGTTCATCGAGCAACTGCTCGCACAACATCCAGAGTTGAAGACCTATCACCGCCAAAAGCTCGAAGAGCATCGCGATGGATTCCGCTCACTCGACAAGCGCGTTTTGGACTCCTTCCAGAAGGAAGTGGATCGCAGCATCTTCCGCAAACACAGCGAAGCGCCTGCCGGCCAGCGCAGAGGCTCCACCAAGGACTTCACCGAGATGTCCATGCTGCTTCATGAGATGTCGAAACAGACACGCCATGTGCCTGTGCGTAGGCTTGTAAGACAGAGTGGCTCTGCACTGAAATTCCTCATGCCCTGCTGGATGATGGGACCTCAGGCTGTTGCCCAGTTTCTTGAGCCAGAAAAAGTGGAGTTCGACCTTCTCATCATCGACGAAGCATCCCAAGTTCGGCCCGAGGATGCGCTCGGCTCATTGGCTCGTGCCAAGCAGATCGTGATCGTCGGTGACTCGAAGCAGATGCCGCCCACTGATGTCTTCCAAGCTCTCGGCGTCCACGATGCAGACGAAGAAGTCGAAGATGATGAAGGTGAAATGGTTTCTGTTAACAGTGCTGCGCTCGAAATGACCTCCATCCTCGATACTTTCGAGAAGCAGCTTCCCGCTGAGACGCTGCGCTGGCATTACCGTAGCCAGCACCAGAGCCTCATCGCCTTTTCCAACGAGAGCTTCTATGAATCCAGCCTGATCGTTCCGCCCTCTCGATGGCACGCGAGTGATGACTTGGGTATCGTGCGGCACTATCTGGAAAATGGCCGTTTACAGGACCGCAAGAACCCTGCCGAGGCTGCTAAAGCTGTCGAAATCATGCGTGAGCATGTGCTCCGAGAATCCCAGCGTCCTGAGGATGATCGTGAAACTCTAGGCGTTGTTGCCATGAATGCCGTCCAGCAGGATTTGATCTCGGAAAAATGGGAAAAGGCCTGCAAAGACGATCCCGATCTGGAAGCTGCGCTAACCGAATTCACCTCCAAGACCTCCTTGTTCATCCGTAATCTCGAAAACGTCCAGGGCGATGAGCGTGATGTGATTTTAATCTCCACCACCTACGGCAAGAACGCCGCTGGAGAGATGCACCAACGGTTCGGCCCCGTGAATAAAGCTGGCGGCTGGCGTCGCCTCAACGTGCTCTTCACTCGTGCGCGGAAACGCATTCATCTGGTGACTAGCATGGTGCATAGCGACGTTCAGCAGGACACTAAGCAAGCCGAATCTGGGCGCACCTTTCTCCGCAAATATCTACAATATGCCGAAACGGGGCATCTGCCTGATTCCGGCACAGCAGGCTTCAAGGGAACCCCAGACTCAGGCTTTGAGGAATCCGTCGCTCGTAGCTTGCTCGGACTAGGCTACGAGTTTCACTACCAAGTCGGAGTTCAAGGCTTCTTCATCGACATCGGCGTGATTCATCCTGATCAACCAGGACAATACCTCTGCGGTATCGAATGCGATGGAGCCGCCTACCATTCACATCCTATCGCTAGGGATCGGGACAGGATCCGCCAAGAAATCCTGGAGAACCGTGGCTGGAAGATATTCCGCATTTGGTCCACAGACTGGTATCGAAACCGCAAGCTGGAGATCGAACGGCTTCATTCGTTTCTGAGGCGGCAAACTTCATGAAAGAGCTACAAGGCCGCTCCACTCACCAAACTCTCCTTGTCTCCCCCTCTCATCGTCTGATTGTGCCTCACATCACGCCATGAAATCCTCCACCGCCGCCCCCCTTTCGCGCCGCACTTTCCTCCGTGGCACTGGTGTCTCGCTCGCGTTGCCGTTTCTCGATGCAATGTGGAGTCGCCGAGCACTCGCCGCACCTGATGCCGTGCCGCCGAAGCGTCTTGTGACGATCTGTGCGTCGCTCGGCATCTATGGGCCGGACTTCTTTCCTGCGGAGAGCGGCGATGGCTACGCGGTCACGCCTTACCTGAAAATGATCGAGGCCCATCGGAAGGACTTCACCGTCTTCTCAAACGTCAGCCATCCCGATCAAAACGGACGCGATGGTCACGCCTCGGAGATGACGTGGCTCACCGGAGCGCGCCATCCGGGACTCGGCGGCTTCCGCAACACGATCTCGATTGATCAGTTCATCGCGGAGAAGATCGGCTTCGAGACGCGCTATCCGTCGCTGCAGTTCAACACCGGCGGCGGCAACAGCCAGAGCTACACGCGCAGCGGTGTGATGATCCCTGCGGACTCGTCGCCATCGAAGGTCTTCGCGAAGCTCTTCCTCGACGGCTCGGCCTGGGAAAAGGAGCAGCAGATCCGCAAGCTGCACGAAGGCCGTAGCATCATGGACGCCGTGAGTGAAGAGGCGAAGCGTTTGCAAAAGCGCTTCGGCACCGGTGATCGCGACAAGCTCGACGAGTATTTTACCTCGGTGCGCGAGATGGAGCAGCGCCTGCAAAAATCCGAGGCCTGGGTGAACAAACCGAAGCCCAAGGTGGATGCGCAAGCCCCGCAGGACATCAAGGACGAGAAGGATCTCATCGGACGCATGAACCTGCTCTTCGACCTCATCCCGCTCGCCTTTCAAACCGATAGCACGCGCGCCATCACGATGCTCGTGCAAGGTCGCGGCGATGTGCCCGCGATTCCGGGCGTGAACACGGATCATCACAACCTCTCGCATCACGGTCAGGACCCGGAGAAGATCGAGCAACTTCGCCTGATCGAAACCGCCGAACTCACAGCGCTCAACGGCTTGCTGACGAAGCTGAAAGCCAAGAAGGAAGGCGCGAAGAGCCTGCTCGACAACACCGCCGTGCTCTACGGCAGCAACCTCGGCAACGCGAACTCACACGACTGGCACAACCTGCCACTCCTGCTCGCCGGCGGCGGCTTCAAGCATGGCCGCCATCACACCGGCGACGCGAATAACAACACGCCGATGGGCAGCCTGTTCGTCTCCGTCCTGCAAAACATGGGGATCGAAGCCGACACCTTCGCGACGAGCACGGGGACGTTGACGATTTGATTGTTCTCACAACTCAATAGGCAAGCCATAGCCGTGAGCGGAGGGGGTGGTTATCACGATTCGTCTGCCGGTCATTCGCGATGAAACAATGGCTGCGGTGAATACGCTTTGTGCGCTCTGCCATGAATCGTTTATCCGCCTTGCTCGCTCTTCTAACTGTGTTGTTCGCTTTGCCTGGGAATGCATCCGAGCCTGTGCCGAACAAGCTCGTGGTGCTGACCTTTGATGATTCAGTGGCGAGCCAGGCTACCTTCGTGGCACCGCTTCTGAAGAAGCATGGTTTTGGGGCCACGTTTTTCATCACCGAGGGTTTTGAGTTCTTGGTGGATAAGAAGAACTACATGACCTGGCAGCAGATCAAGGCACTCCACGATCAAGGATTCGAGATTGGAAATCACACACGAAAGCACGCTGGGGTGGCCAAGCAGAAGGCGGAGCAACTGGCGAGTGATGTAGAGTTCATTGAGCAGCAATGCGCGAAGTTCGGGATTACGAAGCCGGTGAGTTTTTGTTATCCGGGCTACGCAACCAGCGAGGCGGCGGTCAAGCTGCTGCGGGAACGTGGTTATCTGCTCGCCAGAGCGGGTGGCGCTCAGGCGTTCGATCCGCTGAAGGATGATCCTCTAACGGCACCGCAGGCCTTCGACGGCAAGCCTGAGAGCACGCTGGAGCAGTTCAAGGCGGCTGTGGCGCAGGCTCGTGATGGCAAGATCGCGGTGATGACTTTTCATGGCGTGCCCGACATCAAGCATCCGTGGGTGAACACCGATCCATCGAAGTTCGAGGCCTACATGCAGCACCTGAAGGACGAAGGTTGCACGGTGGTGGCGATGCGGGACGTGGTGAAGTATCTGCCATCAAAGTGAGGCCGTGCCTGGATTCCGACTGCCGTGGCTGATGGCAGGTAATCAGCGATCGAAAGCTATCGAGCCGACGCGTTGGTAGGCGTGGCACCTTTGGTCCACTGATGCCTATGAAACGACTCCTTATCCTCGCCATCGCAGCCTTCGCTTCGGGCACGTTTGCCCAGACTCTGAAGTCCAACATTCCGTATGTTGAGAACGGTCATGCACGGCATGTGCTGGACATCTATACGCCGCCGAATGCCAAGCATGCGCCCGTGCTTTTCTGGATTCACGGGGGCGGCTGGCAGGCGGGAGATAAGACGAGCGTGCAGGTGAAGCCGAAGTGGTTCACGGACAAAGGCTTTGTCTTCGTGTCCACGAACTATCGTCTGCTGCCTGAGGTCGATATGGGCACTTTGATTCACGATGTGGCGAAGGCATTTGGCTGGGTGGAGAAGCACATCGCCGAGTATGGTGGCGACCCCAAGCAAGTGCTGGTAGCGGGCCATTCCGCTGGTGCTCAGTTGGCCGCGATCCTCTGCACGGATGAACGTTATCTCCAGGAGCAAGGCGTGGGTCTTGACGTGCTGATCGGGTGCGTCCCGGTCGATGGGGATACTTATGATGTGCCTGCTATCATCGAAGTCGCTGAGACACGTAATCGTGTTCACGGACTTCCGATGCCCACGTATGGTCATCGGCTGAAGTTTGGGGACGATCCTGCGAAGCACAAGGACTTCTCGGCCGTCACCCATGTGCGCGGGGACAAGCACATTCCGCCTTTTCTCATTCTCCATGTGGCAGCCCATCCCGACACCACGGCGCAGGCGGTCCACTTCGGAGCGGTGCTCAAACAGGCGGGTGTGACGGTCACGGTGTTCGGTGCCAAGGACACGAACCACACCAAGCTCAATGCGGATCTTGGATTGCCCAATGATCCTGCGACGGGAGCACTTGAGACCTTTGTGAATCGAGTCCTGAAGAGGAAGGTGTGACAAGACTTGGAATAAACGCGGCTGCGGCTGTGTATAGGAGGAGTCATGCGCTTCTTCTTGTTCTTCCTCGCCTTTGCTCTCTCGATTCGTGCGGCTGATGTGCCCAAGGCACCGCTGATGGCCGGAGCTGCCACGAGCAATATCACGCCCGAACTTGGGGGCGAAGTGGTGGGCGGATTCCTGCCGTTTCCCTGCACGCATATTCACGATGAGTTGCACGCTAGGTGCCTGGTGCTCGATGATGGCAAGGCGAAGCTGGCACTCGTGGTGTGCGATTTGCTCGGGCTTCATCGCAGTCTCTCGGTGAAGGCGCGCGAATTGATCGAAAAGGAGACGGGCATTCCAGCGGCCAATGTCTTGATCTCAGGCACGCACACGCATTCCGCGACCAATGCTCTCGGCGGCTCGCCTCGCACGTATTCGTCGGATTATGACCTGACTGATTACCAGAAGTTTGTCGCACGTCGGGTGGCTGATGGTGTTAGGCGTGCCCTGAATCTGATGCGACCTGCGGAGATTGCTTTTGGCACCGTGGATGTCCCCGAGCATGTGCATATCCGCCGCTGGTTCCTCAAGGAGGGAACGATGCCGCCGAATCCTTTTGGAAAGATCGACAAGGTGAAGATGAATCCGGGAGCGGGTAACCCGAACCTCGTTGAGCCTGCGGGTGAACCTGATCCCAGGGTTTCATTTTTTGCTCTGCGTGAGCCCGGTGGACGACTGATCTCGGTGTATTCGGCTTACTCGCTTCACTACGTGGGTGGTGTGGGCGAGGGACACATCTCGGCTGATTACTACGGCATGTATTGCGAGGCGTTGAAGCGGTTGCAGCAGGGTGGGGGAGACTATCCTCCTTTTGTCGCGATGATGGCGAACGGCACGAGCGGCGATGCGAACAACATCAACTTCCGCAATCCTCAGCCACGAAAGAAGTCGTATGAGCAAATGCAGTATGTGGCCGAGGATCTGGCAGCCAAGGTAAACGATGCGCTGGCAAAAGTCTCCTGGCAGAGCGCCGCTCCGCTGGCAGCACGGTATCGGGAACTCGATGTGCAGTGGCGGAAGATCAGCCCGGAGTTGATCGCCTGGGCCAAGGACACAGAAGCAAAGACGCCACGCATTCAAGGCAAGGCGGATCTGCCGCTCGCATACGCCGGGCGTGTGCAACGGCTGGCAAATGCGAGCCCCGAGACCAAGACACCTGTGCAGATTCTTCGCATCGGTGATGTGTGTATCGGCACCACACCGTGCGAAACCTTTGCGGAGACGGGCATGGAGTTCAGGAAGAGCAGCCCGTTCTCGAAGTCCTTCATGGTTGAGCTGGCGCATGGCTACTACGGCTACATGCCCACGCCGCGACACTTTGATCTCGGAGGTTATGAGACCTGGCCAGGCACGAACAATCTGGAACCTCAGGCCTCGGTCAAGATGGTGGACGCTCTGCTGGAGATGGCTGCCGAAGTGAAATGATTCACACCAGCCCGCGAATCGGAGTGCCCTTGCCGAGCAGGCTGAGCAGGCTCGCGGGCATTCCATCGATCAAGCGTGCCTGCCCTGGGTCGATGAG
>CAUJJC010000348.1 GCA_963204975.1 Verrucomicrobiota bacterium
CCATCGACGTTCGCGCCGAGGGCGAGGGCCTGATGCTGCTGCGTCATCTGGCCATCGAGCCACTGGGGCATGAACGGAATCACCACGCGGTCGCCCGTTTTCCAGTCGGTGACGCCTTCACCCACGGCGGCGACTTCGCCCGCGCCATCGCTGCACGGCACGCGCGGGATGGGGCCGGTGATGCCGCGGATGCCCATGACGTTCATGTAGTCGCGGTAGTTCAACGAGACGGCGTGGACGCGCACGAGCACCTCGCCAGCGCCGGGCACGGGCTGCGGGATGTCATTGAGCTGGAGGGAGGCAAGGCCGTCGGTGCCGGTGATCTGGATGGCTTTCATGGTCCGCAAGAGAGTGTGCATGAACGCGGTTTCAAGTGGTGCATTCCGTGTTTCACTGCCCGCGCTCTCATGACGACTCCCATCATTGCCCTGCTGGTCATCACGCTTGTGTCGCTGCTGGCGGTGCGGGTGGGTGCGACGGCGCTGATGATGACGGGGCTGAGCTGGGACACGGCGAGCTTTCAGAGTTACTCGGCCTTCTTCGGCGTGGGCTTCACCACGCGGGAGGCGGAGATGGTGGTCAATCATCCGGTGCGCCGCCGCATCATTCGTGATCTGATTTTGGCGGGCAATATCGGCGTCACTTCCGCGCTCGCCACTCTGGTGGCCTCGCTGATGCAGCACCCGGACTCGGCACACCCGCTGCTGCTGATCGGCATGTTGGTCGCGGTGATCGTGCTCATGTTTTACCTCTTCCGCGTGGGCTGGGTGCAGCGGGCGATTGACCACACCATTCAGCGGGCGCTGGAGCACATGGGGCTGGTGCGGGCGCTGGATTACGAGATGCTGTTGCGCATTCAAAGCGGCTACTGCGTCTCTGAAATTGAGGTGTTGCCCGAGACGCCGGTGGTGAACAAAACGCTGCGCGAATCACGCCCCTGGGATCACGGTATCGTCATCCTCGCTATCAAACGCGATGGTGAGACCATCCCCGGCCTGCCTGGTCCCACGGAGACGCTGCGCGTGGGCGATCTGCTCACGGTTTATGGTGAGGAGCACAAGGTCAGGGCTGTGCTCCAGCCACCGCTACCTGCGGTGTGAATTCCATCTGGTCGAGCACGTCGCGGTGCAAGTCGATGCCAGGGGCGAGTTCGATCAGGCGCAGACCCTCGGTTGTAAGCTCGAAGACGGCGCGCTCCGTGATGTAGCGCACCTGCTGACCGCGCGCGATGGCGCTGGGACCGTGGAAGCAGACGTGCTTGATGCGGTTCACGAACTTCGCGTTCTTGCCCGCACGGAAGGTGCATGTGAAAACGAGGCGCTTGGCTGCCGTGGCGATGTTCACGAAGCCGCCAACGCCTGCGAAGCGATCACCGAGCGAAGCGACGTTGACGCTGCCTTCGGCATCAATCTCGACGGCACCGAGCACCGCGATGTCGATGCCACCGCCATCGTAGAAATCGAACTGCGAGGGCTGGTCGATGATAGCCTCGGGGAAGGCACTGCAACCAAAGCTGAGCCCTGACGCAGGCACGCCACCGATGGGACCACTCTCGACCGTGAGCGTGAAATCACTCAGCTTGCCGGTCTCAGCGGCGACCGCCGCCACCGCTTCTGGCAAGCCGATGCCGAGGTTCACGATGTCGCCGGTTTGAATCTCCGCGAGCGCGCGAGTGCCGATGCGCTTGCGCTCACCGTCCTCCATGACGGGGATATTCTCGGCTCCGCCGCTGACGACGTAGGCTTCATTGAAGCTCTCGCCAAAGGTCTGGTCGTGCATCACGCCGCCGCTGGTGACGATGTAATCGACGAGGATGCCTGGCACGCGCACGGACTTCGGATCGGCGATCTGATCAATGATGCTCTCGACCTGGGCGATGACGATGCCGCCATGGTTCTTCGCAGCCTGCGCGATGGGCAGCACCTCACCAATGATGCCCTCGCAATCCATGCTGAGGTTGCCTTGCGCGTCGGCATACGTCGCGCGGATAAGGCCCACATGCACGGGCATCGGCTTGTAGCGAAGCCATGTCTCGCCATCGAGTTCGATCAAATCGACGAGGTCCTCCACCGTGCTCGCGTTCATCTTCCCGCCGGTCTGGCGTGGGTCGATGAAGGTGTTGAGCCCCACCTTGGTGAAGACGCCTGGCCGCTTCGCTGCGATCTCGCGGAGCATCACGGAGAGCACGCCTTGCGGGAGATTGTAGGCCTCGACTTCGTTGGCCAAGGCCATGGCCCCGAGCTTCGGCGCGAGGTTCCAGTGCCCTCCGATGATGCGTTTCAAGAGGCCGCGATGGGCCAGGTGATTCAGCCCGCGATCCGCGCGATCACCTTGGCCGGCGCAGTAAAACAGGGTGAGGTCGCGCGGCTCGTGCGTGGCGAGAAATCGTTGCTCTAGCGCGCTGGTGAGCATCTCAGGATGCGAGGCACCCACGAATCCTCCGACGACAAGGGTGGCTCCGCTGGGAATGGCGGCGATGGCTTCGTGAGCGGTGCAGATTCGGGCGGGAGCGCGCATGGATGGAGGGCGTAGCACATCATTTATCGCGGTGAACGTCTAGCCTTCATCTCTGAATTGAGATGCGCGCCGATGCGAGCTATCGACGGACATGGCATCCACATCTGAAAGCAAAGTCGTGCGCATCGGCATCATCGGTGCCGGGGGCATCGTGAAGCAGCGGCATCTGCCCGCGCTCAAGGCGATGCCGGAGGTGAAGATTACTGCGGTGGCGAATACCTCACTCGCTAGCGCCAAGGCCTTCTGCGCGGAGCATGCACCCGATGCGGAAGTGATCGAACGCTGGGAAGATGTGGCCAGTCATCCGAATGTCGATGTGGTGTGGATCGGTGCCACTCCATGGCTGCATTGCCCGGCGACGCTCCTCTCGCTGGCCAATGGCAAGCACGTCTTCACCCAGGCCCGCATGGCGCGCGACCTCGCCGAGGCGGGACAGATGTGGGAGGCGTCGATTCGTTATCCTGAACTCGTGACCGCAATCTGCCCGGCTCCTCACGGCATGGCGGGTGGTGAGATGGTGAAAAAACTCATCTCCGAGGGAGCCATCGGCGATGTGCATCAGGTGATGCTTCACAGTTTCAACGACGGATGGTTTGATCCGGCGAAGCCTGCGCACTGGCGGCAGCGTGTGGATGTGAGCGGCCTGCAAGTGCTCACGCTGGGCATCTACGTGGAGGTGCTGCATCGCTGGCTGGGCGACATCACCGAGGTCCAGGCGGCCTCGGGACTGATGTTCCCGCAGCGTGGCAATTACACCGTCGAAGTGCCGGACTACCTCCATGTGATGTGCAAGTTCCGCAATGGTGCGCAGGGCGTGCTGATGTTCAGCGGCGTGGCCTCGCATCCGCCGGGCGATCAGGTGACGATCTTTGGCTCGGAAGGCACCCTGATCTACGACTTCGTGGCTGACACGATCAAGCTCGGCAAGCGTGGCGGAGCGCTCGAAGAAGTGTCGATCCCAGCCGACCTCCGTCGCACCTGGACGGTGGAGCGCGACTTCATCAACGCGGTGCTCGATCCCTCCGCGCCTCGCCCGAGACCCGACTTCATCGAGGGCATGAGATACATGCGCGTGGTGCAGGCCGTGGCGGTGGCCGAAGACAGCGGCGAACGTCAGAACGTCTGCTGATCCAGGTCGATCCAGCCTTCAGCATTCGCTGACCAAGAGGCAGCAAAGCTGGAACCGCCTGGCAGGTGCCGATGCTCGAGGAGCAAAAATTTCTGCTGATTTGCCTGCGCTAGAATGTTCGGCCAGCCGGTGGCGGTGACTTCCTGGCGCACGCCTTCGAGGCTGAGCACTTCAAACTTTCGGCCTTTGGCGAGGAGGTCCGGCAGTTGATGCCAGGAGGCAAGGTTGAGTCCGCCGATGACAGAGCCATGTGGCAGAGGCGTAGGGTCCAGCGACCACACCTGGGGAAGAACGCGCTGAAGTAATTCGGCACGATGGGCGCGAAGCTCTTTGCGCCAGAAGGCGCGCAGCACCGGCAAATGCAGACAGAGCAAGGTAACGGCCCAGGGCAGCGGCAGAGTCGAGGAATCACCGATGGTGTTGATCAGCCAATCGCGATCCTCTACCTCAATTTCGGCCGACCATGGGCCACCCGAATCTCTGAGATCGGCCAGATTGATGGTCGCTCCACACCAGGCGTGGAACCACTCGGGTGCCAAGCCTTGAACGGATTGCCCCTTCGCACAGCGCCTTTGAAGCACTCGCATGGCACCTTGCACCTGTTCCAATGCGTGGCCGAGGGTGCGGACGCGCTTTCCTACGGGACGGGGCAATAGGGATAGATTTAAGGAAGGCGCGGACATGAAAGTGGCTGCTGACTACACAATCGAACACAAGAGTTGACCGAGAGTCGAATAGAAACTTAATTTGGAAAACATGAAGTTTACAAAACCCCTAGCTCGATTTTATCGGCTCCGGTCAGCAGCGTTCAGCCTTTTAGAGATGCTGGTGGCGATTGCCATCATTGGCATCATGTCCGCGATCACCCTCGTTTTCATCAGCCAGCCTCAGCGTCAGGCCATCATGGAATCCGTGGATCGCAAAAACGCAGCGATGGTCGTTTCTATGGCCACCTGCGCGTCCGTTGCTGGAGCCAATCCCGTCGTCAATTCAGACGTCGAAGCCACGGTGCGCAAGCTCATGGAAGGTATCACTCCCGAAACGGGGTCGCTCCGGGGTCGCAGATTTGTGGTGTCTGGAATCACTGAGGAAAACCTTCCAGGCGTCCTGGATCAGCTCTTGATTGCCAACAACGAACTGGCGCTCAAGCCAGCGGATTGATTCCCCGAAAATCGGGCGAAGGACTGCGGGCGGCGAGTCGTTGAGCGGATCATGCTCAAGTTCCACGCGTCTCTGTTTTCCATGCTTGCTTTCGCTTGCTCGGCTTGTGCCGAACAGCCAGCCACCTCGCAATCATCGAAGTCCTTCGAAGGTCAGGTCACCCTCGCGGTGAAGTATGATTACCTCCTGGCCCTGCCTTCAGGTTACGATGAAGATTCTACGAAGCGCTGGCCCCTCGTGGTCTTTCTCCACGGTGCTGGCGAACGTGGTGCCAAGGTGGAGCAGGTCATGCGGCATGGGCCGCCCAAGCTGATCGCAGCGGGCAAGTCGATCCCTGCCATCGTCATCAGTCCGCAGTGCCAGCCCGGTCAGATTTGGAACCCTCACGCCGTTCATGCCCTCACGCAGCATATCATGCAAAGCCATCGCGTGGACGAGGCCCGAGTGTATCTCACCGGCTTGAGCATGGGTGGGTTTGGCACCTGGGAGACGGCGATGGAATATCCTCACACTTATTCTGCCCTGGTGCCGATTTGCGGCGGCGCAGGTGTGCGTTTTGTGATGGCCGAGAAGATCAAGCACATCCCCATCTGGATCTTCCATGGTGAAAAAGACACCGTGGTGGAGCCCTCCTTCTCAACGCGAATGAACGAGGTGCTGACCAAGCTGGGAGCCCAGCCCAAGCTCACGCTTTATCCCGGAGTGGGGCATGACGCCTGGACCGCCACCTACGATAATCAGGCGATGTGGGACTGGCTCTTCCAGCAGAAGAAAGCAGCCGCCCGTTAATAAACCGGGTGCTTGGAAAGCTGGCCAAACACGACCAGACAAATCGCCACCAGCAGTGCGACGACACCCCAGATCCAAGCCGTCGGCGAAGGGCCTGTCATCAGCACACTGAGCGATGGCATCCAGGGCGCGTAGTGAACGGCCACGATGTCATCAGGACGTGGTGAGCGCTCCACATTGGTCCCCAACCCATCAAACGTTCTCAGCACCAGCGCGATGCTTTCATTGCCGGCGAAGCTGAGGCGGTCACTGACATAGCGCTCCCCATTGACGTTATATTCATAGCGCACCAGGTATTTGCCCTTCACCCCTGCGCCGAGCAAGCCTTCGCGAGACCAACCCGAACTGGCGACGGTGCCTTCAGTGCGCGGCCATGACAGGCTGCTGTATTCGATGCCGATCTTGGCAGCGGCGGCCAACAGCACAAGAAGGGCGAGGATGCGAAGAATCACAGCAGTCATGGGGCGAGCGATAGCCGGAATGCGCAAGAAATGCAATGATCGTCACGACTGAGGCATTCGCCCTCTCATCGTGCTATCTCCGTTCACTCATGAAACTCTCCCTCCTCCCGCTGGCCCTCCTGGCCCTCCTGGCCCTCCTGGCCCTCACGCTCCCGGCTTCAGCAGCCGATCAATGGTTCAAAGGCAACACCCACACGCACACCCTCTGGAGTGATGGCAATGACTTCCCTGAAATGGTGACCGACTGGTATGCCACGCGCGGTTATCAATTCCTCGCCCTCACGGATCACAATATCATTCACGCCAACGAAGTGTGGATGAGCACCCAGGCCATCGAGAAACGCCGCAAGGCACTGGGCAAAACAACGGTCGAGAAATACACCGCACGTTTCGGCAAGGACTGGGTGCAGACGCGCGAACTCGACGGCAACACGGAGGTGCGCCTGCGCAAGCTGGAGGAGTATCGCCCGCTCTTCGAGAAGCCCGGCCAGTTCCTGCTGATTCAAGCCGAAGAGATCAGTGCCAAGTTCGACAAGGCACCCATCCACATCAACGTGCTTAACAACCAAACGCTGCTTAAACCAGCGACGGGCACTTCCATTGCCGACACACTGCGGGCCAATCTGCTCGCCATCCTTGCTCATGAAAAGAGCAGCGGCCAGCCGATGCTCGCGCACCTCAACCATCCCAATTTCCAGTGGGCGATCACTCCCGAGGAGATCGCCGAAGTGCTGGAGGATCAGTTCTTCGAGATCTACAACGGCCATCCCATGATCAACTACGAAGGCGATGAGCACCGCGCCGGAAACGAGAAGATCTGGGACATCGTCAACACCCTGCGCACTGCGACGCTGAAGGCCCCGCCCATGCTCGCCGTCGCCACCGATGACTCGCATCACTATCATGGTGAAGAGAGTTCCCCAGGTCGCGGCTGGGTCATGGTTCGCTCGCCTGCTCTTGATGCGGCATCCATCATCAAATCCATGCGTGCAGGCGACTTCTACGCCTCCTCGGGAGTCACGCTCGACGAGTTGCAAGTCTCCGGCAAAACCCTCCGCGCCCGCATTCACGCCGAGCCTGGCGTCACCTATACCACGCGCATCGTCGGCACGCCCGTTGGCTACGATGCAAAGACTGCCACCGTCGCTGTCGAAGGTGACAAGGTGCATCCCACACGCACCACGTATTCCAGCGATGTGGGCAAGACCTTCGCTACCATCGAAGGCACCGAAGTGAACTACACTCCCACCGAAGACGTCCTCTACCTTCGTGCGGTGATCACCTCCAGCAAACCCCATCCCAACCCTACTTACGCCAAACAAACAGAGATGGCGTGGATTCAGCCTTGGGCCTTTGCCAACTCGCGGTAGAATGCAGGCCTCATGGCCTCCCTCCCCGATGACAATCGCTTCCTTCTTCTGAAGGGTTTGCGGCAGACGCTTCACCTCACTGATCAGGATGAAACGTCTGCTGCTAGAGAACAACTCTCGCAAGATCACGAGCCCGAGGCCGATGGCGAAAAAGGAGACGAGACCCAGAAGCTCCGTCGCCGCAGTGATCGCGCGCGTGCCACCTCTGCCGTAGGGCTGGGCTGTCACATGGATCTGGAATCGGCGGTGCCCTTGCCGTCGAACATAGAGTCGCTGGGCCAGGCGCTCACCGCCGCCCTGGATGAGGCCTCGGATGCCCGCCCCGCCTTTCAGGCCTTGGTTGAGGCAGGGTATGCGGACCAGTCCACCGCGCCAGTGACCAGCCAGTTCATTCTCCGCAGCTTCGCCAATGATTTGAGTTCACTTTCTAAGCTGGTCACGAGCGATACCCTCCTCGCCGAGCTTCGCCAGGGCAGCAGCCTCCTCGCCCAGGCCATGGCGCTGCGCTGGGATTTGACAGGCGAAACCCGGTCGCTCCAGCAGTTGGCGAATGCCTTTGTGGCAACGAAGAGCGAGCTGACCAACGCCACCGCCGCAGAGTTTGGTCTTGCCCTGGCCACGGCCATCGCTCTCAGCCAGCCTGAACTGGCGGATCGTCTGCTTGGTTTTGCCTCCGAGCACATCGCTGATGACGCTGATCCGGGTCTCATCAACGATGCCCTGCATTGCATGGACGCGGGGCGCTTGCTTCAGACGATGCCTGCCGTCATCCAGAGTGTGTGGCAGCAGCGCCTTCGATTTGCCGACCGGAATTGGAACTGGGATACCACGGAGAGCCGTCGTGTGCTCAATTCCCTCGCCCGCGTGATCCAGCCAGACTCGCTCAGCCTGCCGCTCTTCAAGCGCATCGTGCCTGAGGATCAGTGGACAAAGATGTTCACCCAGGGCGAGGCCTTCGCCGTGGATGCCTCGACTCCATCCGAGGATCCGCGAACAGAGGAGTTCACGCTCGAAGACGCCACGCCAGTGCCCGTCGCCGAATTGACGGACGAAGCGGAGCCCGAACCGCTTGCAGAATTTGCTGCCGAAGCCGAGCCTGAGGCCCTTGAAAACCCCGAACCTGTCGCCGAACAAGTGACCACGCCCGACGAATCCATTGATCCTAGCAGCGATGCACTGCCCGAAGTAGAGGCGGAGCATCCCGCGCCTGCTATTGAATCCCAGAAACCGGAGGAGGAAGTGATCGAGTCTCCGCCCGAGTCCATGGAGAAGAGTGTGAAGGAGCCCGAGCCAATCCCTGAAACGACTCCCGCCGAGCCTGTGCCCGAGCCCGCGAGTGCAGAGCCCCCAGCTCCCGCTGAAGCGAAGCCTGCACTTGCTCCGAAACCTCTCGCACCTACTCCCAAGGCGAAACTGGCACCCAAGGCCGACGCGCCACCCATCACGGACGCTGTGGCAGCTCCCGCCTCGCCCCCAGCGGTCAAACCCGCCGCGCGCAATGGTTTCCTCACCTTCATCGCGGGCGCAGTCGGTGGCTTGCTCGTGGCGTTTGCCGTCTGGGCAGCCCTGCCTGCGAAGCTCCAGACGCTCGCATCGGCAGCAGCCATCGAGAGTAAAGACGCCACACCAGCACCGCAGGCCCCGCCCCCTGCGCCCAAGAAAGTCGAGCCTCCCGTTTCTACCGTCATGGAGCCCAAGGTTGAGCCCCCAGCCCCGGTCGTCCCCGCTCCGGCCCTGCCCAAGCCTGCCCAACCGACGGTGGCCAAGTCGGAGCCTTCCGCTCCGCCCGCGTCCGCTGTGGCATCGCCGTCCAAGCCTGCTGCTCCACCTCCCGCAGACCCCGCGCCCAAACCCCAGCCAGCACCGGAGCCTGCGGCGGCGATGGCCCCCACTCAGCCAGCTTCCCCACCGGCACCCGTTGCCAACAAAGATGAGGCCGCAACACCTGTGCCCTCGCCTAAGCCCCAGGCTCCCGCTGCTACCTCGCCGCCAGCCGCCAGTGCGAACGAGATGGTGGGACCTCCCGCTGCGCCAACGTCAGCCCCTGCGCCCAAGCCTTCCGCTCCGCCTGAGGTCGTGAGCAAGCCGGAGCCTGCCGGAGCCTTCGAGATCTGGAAGCAGAAGCGCGTGGTGCAAATGCTCGCTGAGCATCCGTCCATGAAGGACTGGGCCTTCACCGCCCAGAACCGCAGCCTGCGTGACTCCACGCATCTCATCGTGGGCAGGCATCCGCTCATCCCCCACAAGTCCACCGTGCATCAGAGCCTGCTTACCTTGCTGGTGCTCGATCCGCCGAAGGACCCGGACGCCGCTCGCGCCAGCCTCAGCATGTTCTCCCGTGTCTGCCCGCCCACGCAGTGCCTGGAAGTCTGGGAGCCGATGGTCGAGGCCAAGGTGCCGCAAACCGATGACATTCGTCGCGCCGCTGGCGTCATGGTGGAACTCATGTCCATCAAGCTCAGTGCCGCCACACGCCAGCGTCTGGAACGGCTGGCCAATGGCAAGTGAGCTGCAAACCGTTTGCCCGCGCCCGGCATCGCGCCATCGTCGCAGCCCCCGAATGCCCTCCAAGCCTCGCATCGCCTACCTCTTCAGCCGTTATCCGGTCGTCTCGCAGACCTTCTGCGATTCCGAGATGCTGGCGCTCGAGGGCATGGGATTTGAATTGGAAATCGGTTCCCTGAATCGCCCGCCGAACTCCTTCCGCCACGAGCGTCTGGACCGGCTGAAGGCCGAGATTCACTACCCGCCGCCGCCGGACTTACTCGATGCGTGCGCCAAGCATCCCGATTTCAAATCGCAGCTCGGTCCCCTCATCGACGATCACAGCCAGCGCTACGGCACCGGCTACAAGCCTGCCGTGCGCGCGCGCAATGCCTGGTATTTCGCCCGCCTGTTCCGCAGGCTCGGCGTGCAGCATGTGCATGTCCACTTTGCCAACCGTGCCACGCACACCGCGCTCTTCCTGAAGAAGCTGGGCTTCACCTTCAGCTTCACGGCACATGCGCAGGACTTCATGTTCGACCTTGGCAGCACGGAGTTGCTGGCGGAGATGGCTCGCGAGTCGGAGTTCGTCATCGCCGTGAGCGACTTCAGCCGTGGTCTGTTGATCGAGCAATGCCCGGACAGCGCGCACAAAATCCTGCGCATCTTCAATGGCATCGAGGTCAATGATTTTGCCGCCGTGCCCGTTCGGCAGCGCGAGCGCCTTCGCATCGTGAGCATCGGTCGCCTCATTGAGTTCAAAGGCTTCCAGCACCTCATCGGAGCCTGCGGGGTGCTCAAGCGCCAGGGCGTGCCCGTCGATGTGCGCATCATCGGTGATGGTCCGATGCGGCCCGATCTGGAGGCCCGCATCGCGGCTGAAGATGTGGCCGATACCGTGACGCTCCTCGGGGTGCGCTCGCAGGAGGAAGTGAAGCGTGAACTCGCCGACTGCGACCTCTTCGTCCTCGCCAGCATCTTCGATACCGTGGGTGCCTCCGACATCCTGCCCACGGTGATCACCGAGGCGATGGCCAGTCACCTGCCCGTGGTCAGCACCACGGTGGCGGGCATTCCCGAGATGGTCGATCACGGCGTGAGCGGCCTGCTGGTGGAACCCGGCGACGAACCCGCGCTCGCCGCCGCCATTGCCGAACTAGCTGGTGATGCCAACAAACGGGAGCGGATGGGCCAGGCCGCCCGCGAGCGCGCCGATCGCTTCTTCACTTTCAAGGACACCGCTGGTGTGCTGGGCGACATGTTTGCAAAGCGCTTCAGCACCGCCGCCCCCTCGGGCAGCCAGCGGATGGACACTCCCATCGTTTACCTTTGCCGACACTGGAATGGCGAGCCCCTCATGAAGGACGAGCCCCTGCCTGAGCACGGCGTCCGCTGGATTGCCGAGCACGCCACCTGGCCCGAAGAGGGCGGCGACCATGAGACGCTTCAGTGCCTGGAGACCATGCCGGACGCCAGCGTGGTGGAGAGCATCTGGCTGCGCCGCAACGTCGAGCGAGGCAAGCTGGAGGCGGCCCGCAGTCGCATGGGCGATGCTGTCGATTCCTTGCAGTTCTACCAGAGCGCCCGTCATGCCGTTTACCTGGCCGACATCCTGGGCAAGCGCGGCACACGCCTCGTCCACGCCCATCGCAGTGCCGCCGTGCTCACCACCTGGATGCTCAAGCAGCTCATCCCCGGCCTCAAGATCACCGCTGCCATCGAGGAGAATCCCGCCCTGCCCCGCGGCCTGCTCACACGCTTGCTGCCCGACTTCGACCTGCTCTCCGTGAGCGATGCCCGCCTCAACGAACAACTCAAGCCCGCGCAGGCCGACGAACTCAAGCTCGTCGCACCCTACAGCCACGAGGAGCTGCGCTTCGGCCCCATCAAGGTGAAGAAACGCGTCGCCGCGCCCACCGTTGACCGTCGCGCCCTGGAGTTCGCCTGGCTGGCGAAGCTGAAGCAAGCCATCGCCTGATCACATCGCGGCGAGCAGGTGGGAAAGCTCTTCGCGAGCATCGGCTTCGTTGCCCAATATCAGCGACGGTTTTTCTCTAGCCTGTGGGACATCGACGCGCCCATCACACCGCTATCGCTTCGCGCACGGACTTGAACATGTAGTAGCCCCAGCCGCGTTCGGCTTCGTTCCAATCGGGATCGTAGTGGGTGACTTTGTTCACGAAACGCTCGGGATGCGGCATGAGGCCGAAGACACGACCGGTGTCGTCTTGCAAGCCGGCGATGCGCTGGCTGCTGCCGTTGACGTCCTCGGTGTAAAGCAAGGCGGCGCGGCCATTCGTGACGTAGTTCGCGGTGTCGTCACCCACGCCCATGAAGCGACCTTCGGCGTGCGCGATGGGCAGCTCGAATTCATCGGGCAGCTCGCTGAGGTAGGGGCTGGAAGCGTTCTTTTTGAGACCTGCCCAGCGGCAGATGAAGCGTCCGCTTTCGTTGTGAATCAGCGAGCCGCGCGGCAGGAGATCGAGCTGCGTGAGAATTTGAAAGCCATTGCAGATGCCCATGGCGTAGCCGCCCTTGTCCACGAACTGGCGGAGCTTGTCGCCCAACTTGTGCTTGGTGATGAGTTGCGCGATGCGACCCGACATGACGTAGTCGCCATAGCTGAAACCGCCGGCGAACAGGATCATCTGTGCGGTGTCGAGCTTGCCTGGCTCGAGCAGTGCGATGGGCAGCACCTCGGCGCTGAAGCCTGCGACCTTGAGCGCGCGGGCTGTTTCAGCATCGCAGTTGGTGCCTGGGAATTTGAGGATAAGGGCGTGAGGTAAAGGCATGGGCGTGGATCAATAATACTCGGTGAGTCCGGTCTGCCAGATGGGCTTCAATTGTTTGATCGGCAGGTGGACGAGTTGTTGACGTTGATTGGTGATGGTGAGGAAGCCGTCGTCCGTGGTCTGGCCGATGATGGTGAAGCCAGCTTCCTCGGCGAGGTGGGCGTGCTTGTCGTCAATCTCGAAGACGATGCGGCCTGGGGTTTCACCGAAGAGGTGCTCGGCCACGGGTGTGTTGTCGAGGGTGGGCACCAGGGAGAGGTCCACATGGAGGCCCGCCTTGCCGCTGAAGCCCATCTCTGCCAGCGTCACCGCGAGACCGCCTTCGCTCACGTCGTGGGCGCTGAGGACCACGCCTCGTTTAACGAGTTCGTAGTAGCGCTCGTAGGCATCGAAGGCTTCGGCTTCGCTGAACTCGGGCGCATTGGGGAAGGCTACTTCGTCACGGGCATTCTTCACGATCATGCGGGCGAAGACGCTGCCCGCGAGCCCGCTTGATGCCTGGCCGACGATGGCGAGCTTGCTGCCTGTGCTGCGAATGCTGGCACCGACGACGTGTTCCTTCTTTTCCACCACTCCGAAGCCGCTCACGAGCAACGTGCAGGGGATGCTGATGGGGCCTTCGTCGGTCTTGAAGTAGTTGTAGAACGAGTCCTTGCCGCTGACGAACGGAGCGCCGTAGGCTTCGGCAGTGATGGCCATGCCCTTCACGGTCTCGACGAGCGCACCGAGTTCGGTGTGGTCATCGGGATTGCCCATGCAGAAGTTGTCCAGGATCGCGATGCGCTCGGGATTGGCACCCATGGCGATGAGCTGACGCACGCATTCATCCACACAGGCCCGGCCCATGAGATGCGGCTGGGTTTTGCCCCACTCGGGCAGCAGCGCGACGGACAGGGCGGCATATTGCTGCGTGCCTTCCACGCGAATGACGGACCCGTCCTGAGGTGCGTCGCCGCTGGCTCCAGCGAGTGGCTTGAGCACGGTGTGCCCCTGCACCTCGTGATCGTATTCGCGGATGATGGGCTCGCGCGAAACGATGGCAAAATCAGCCATCAGCATCTTGAGCAATTCATTGCCCACCTCGACTTCCTCGAAGGGAATGTAGGTGTCCTCGCCGCGCTTCGGCGTGGTCCATGTCGCGGTCATGTGACGACGCGGAGCCTCGTGCAGCTTCGAGTTGTCCAGGCGGCAGACCACCTCACCGTGATGCATCACCTTGAGAATGCCGGTGCCGTCCGCCTTGCCCAGCTTGCAAATTTCCGTCTCGTAGATGTCGGCCAGCTTTTGCAGCTCGGGCATCGCGCTTTCTTCGACAGCGATCACCATGCGCTCCTGGGATTCGCTGATGAAGACCTGCCAGCTCTCGAGGTCGGGAGCCTTGAGCGGTGCGTTCTCCAGCCACACTTCGCCGCCCACGGTGCTGAGCATTTCGCCCGCCGCGCTGCTGAAGCCACCGGCTCCGCAGTCGGTGACGAACTGAATCAATCCCTGCGCACGCGCAGCGAGGATGAAGTCGGCCACCTTCTTTTCCTCGATCGGATTGCCAATCTGCACCGCCGTCTGGTCTTCTTCGTGGCTGCTGGTGGTGAGGGACACGCTGGAGAAGGTGGCACCCTTCAGGCCATCCTTGCCCGTGCGTCCACCGGCAGCGATCAAGAGGTGGCCGGGCTTTACTTCTTTCTCGATGTCTTTGATCGGAATCACGCCCATCGTGCCGCAGAACACGAGCGGGTTGTAGATGTAGGTGTCGTCGAACTGGATCGCGCCGCTGGTCGTGGGAATGCCCATGCGATTGCCGTAATCGCGCACGCCACGCACCACGCCGCGCATGATGCCCAACGGATGGATGACGTCCTTGGCCTTGATGTCTTCCTGACGAGTATCGGGCGGGCCAAAGCAGAAAACGTCGAGCGAGGCGATGGGCTTCGCGCCCTTGCCCGCACCGAGGATGTCGCGGATCACACCACCGAGGCCGGTGTTCGCGCCAGCATAAGGCTCGATGGCGCTCGGATGGTTGTGGGTCTCCGCCTTGAGGCAGATCGCGGTCTGGTCATCTACCTTCACGAAGCCTGCGTTGTCCACGAACGCGCTGAGCACGAAGCCCGGCTTCTTGTCCATGATGCGATGCGTGACGTTGCGGATGTAGGTCTTGAACAAACCGTCCACGACTTCCTTTTTGCCATCCAGCGTGTGCTCGATCTTCGCACCGAAGATGCGGTGCTTGCAGTGCTCGCTCCAGGTCTGGGCGATCACCTCGAGTTCCACGTCGGTGGGCTCGCGGTTCTCCTCCTTGAACATGGCCTGGATGACCAGCATGTCCTCGCGGGAAAGGCTGAGCTTGTGCTTCTTGCTCAGATCGAGCAGTTCATCGGCGCTGAGTGGCGTGATGGGGATGTGGCGGAAGACGGCTTTGGACATTGATCGTGATGGGGGAAAAGGGAAATTAAGCCGCGCGCAGGACCTCGTGGGTGTGGATGGCCGGATTGACCACGTCGCGAACGAACTGCTCGGGTTCAGCCTCCTTGCCGAAGACGTAGATGCGCTTGCGCAGCGTGAGCTTGGTGAGGGTGAAGCCCGGATTGGTCAGCGTGCGGTAGTAGGTAAGGATCATCTCCTTTTCCAAATCCAGCGCCGCGCCCTTCATGCCGTATTCGAGGACAAAGGCCGCCTTGGGGAACAGCAGCTCGCCGCCCTCGTGCGCATCCTGGCTGATCGAATCGACAAGCACCTTATGCACGAAGGCCTTCATCGCCTCGGCATCGCCCTCGAACTCAATTTTGTAGCACTGCGTCTCGCGATATTTCAGCGGCTTGGTGAGCGGATTGTAGAGCAGCTTGTGGCAGTCGCTCTCGGTGTCGAACTTGCCGGTGATTTCGAAGGTGGTGGTCATGCGCTTGCCCCTGCTACTAGGAGTGCGCAGGCGATGTGGCAAGCGGTTTGATGGCGGGGATGGTGGCACCGATGGCGAGGTGACAGCCGCCGCCCTGGCCGCAGAGATCACCACGACAAGTAGCAACACTAAAAACGTGACCACCCTGGGCCAGTCCGCCGAGGGCAACTACAACCCCACACAGATGCAAGATGTGCTCAGCAAACTGGATGAACTGATCACCGCACTGCGGCGGTGAGGCGGCTATAACGGCGGTGTCAGCAGGGCCGGAGCGCAGCGGCAAGGCGTGTGCGCATGGGGTCGATCCGTGCGGGGCGTGCCCGCTCGTTCACTCACCTCGGGCCATGCGGCGGAGCACCTCGTCGTATTCCTTGAACTTCGCGATTCCTTCCAGCAGCATCGGATCGTCGGGTGCTTTGCGGAGGGCTTCATCCAGCAGCGCTTTCACTTCGTCGAGTCGCTGGGGGATGGTGGCTTTTTCGGGGGTCTTGAACACCAGCTTGAGCGATTCATACATCAGCCAGACAATCGATGAGAGCTTCGTTTGAGTCTCTGCCCGATAGCCTTGCTCATGGGCGAGAAGCCAGCTCCGCATGGCTTTCATTGAGAGATCAATACACAGTGCGGTGTCCACTTCCGGCTGTTTCCAGGCCAGCCTGACCGCGTTGTAGATGATATAAGACAGGGCATGGCGCGTGATGGGTTGATCGGTCATCAGGGTGGCCGCTTTTTCTGCGTGGTGGACCGCCTCGATTGACAGGGCGAAGGCACGAGGTCCGTCGCCCTCCTTGAGAAGGATGCCAGAGAGCAGTCGCGTCCGGGTGGAGTAGTAACGCCAGAGCTGTCCCTCGTTGGGAAGCCGGGCGCACAAGGCTTGGGTGGCCACCCCGGCTTGTTCGATCATTTCGCGTCCCAGCTTCTTCGCGGACTGATCACCTGTGGCAACCCCTTCGTCGTAAATCTTGGCACCTGCCTCGGCGTAGTATTCAAAGAGGTTGCCTTCCTCCAGGAGGAATTTCCTTTCCTCATTGAGAAGCGAGCTGTCTCCAGGAGTCTTTTTGAGCGCTGCGGTGAAGCGCTCACGGATCTCCTTCGCGCAATCGGGCAGAGGTGCAGGCACGTTGGCCTTGAGCGACCTTTTGATGGTGTTCAGCACACCTTGCCAATGCCCGTTCAAGGTCACACCCGTGTCGGCATTCACACCCCTCTGATGCGCCGAGAACCAGGCCCGGACCGCCCGCATTGCCAGATCGAGTTCCAAGGCGCGATTCACCGGCTCCTGCTGCCAGGCGAGGCGGACGGCATCGTAGAGATGATCGGCGAGGTAGGCGTGTTGCTTCGTGCTGGCGGGTTCGAGCTGCAATGCCTTCTCGGCATACTTCACGGCTTCGAGCATGTGGGCGAGTGCGGTGGCGGCATTCTTTTCCGCCGAGGCGATGGTTGAGAGGTGCTGGCTGCTATCCCTGAGTTCGTTCCACACCTTGAGTTCCTTGGTGCTGGGATCGAGCGTCTTCTTTCGCTGCTCAAAAAGCTCAGTGACCATGGCCTTGCCTCGGGCCATCTCCGCTGCATCGCCCGCTTCCTGACCGTGCTTGAAAACCAGAACGCCGAACCAGTTGAGATACGTCTCACGAACCTTGGCGAGCGCTTCCAGAGCTTCGGCCTTGTCAGCGTCCTCAGGTGCTTGCGCTTGAGCAGTCTCGATCATTGTCTTGATGGTCAACAGATGATCCAAGAGCTTCGGTGCGTTGTCTGGAGTGATAGACCTGTTTAACACCTCGCCCAGCCGGCCGATGAGAGTCTTCAGCCTGCGCTGTCCGGGGGCGTAGGGGGTGGCCAGCCGGTGCTTGATGGCCTGCTCACAGATCTGGGCACCCTTGAGCGGATCGGGCGGGGTGAGCTGGCAATGGAGCAGCGCGGCATCGGTCATCAGATCGCTGAGCTGCAGGTGCAGCATGGGCCGGTCCGGCATCAGAGCCAAGGCCTTCTCGGCACAGCGCACGGCTTCGTCCATGAGTTTGGCGGCGGTTGGCAGGTCTTTCTCGATTTTGGCAATGTCGCTGAGCCGCTGATGGCTAATGGCGACGTCCTTCCAGCTATCCGCACGGTTGGGTTCGATCTCGACCATTGCTTTCCGGCCTTCCAGCCCTTTGAGGACCATGCTGCGCCCGCGCTCCATCTCAGGCGCGTTCTT
>CAUJJC010000349.1 GCA_963204975.1 Verrucomicrobiota bacterium
GCAAAGGCAAAGGCGGCTGCAACACGATGCCGAAGAAGTAATCGAGTTGTCCGAGTGCGTCCGCCGTCGATGCGAAGTCGGCGGCGGACGAACGGCTCAAACGCTCCATCTTCATGCACAACACTTCCTTCCCCAACCTCGGTGTCGGCATCGGCCTGCGCGTGCCGCACTATCGTCATATCCTGGAGAAGAAGCCGGTGTGTGACTGGTTCGAGATCATCTCGGAGAACTTCATGGTCGATGGTGGACGACCGCTCGCCGTGCTCGATCAGATCCTCGAACAATACCGCGTCGTGCAGCACGGCGTGTCGATGTATTTCGGCAACGCTGATCCGATCAACCGCGAGCATTTGAAGAAGCTGAAGCGACTGGTGAAACGCACCAACACACCGTGGCTCTCCGATCATCTGTGCTGGGGCAGCGTGAATGGACGATACTCACACGATCTGCTGCCAATACCTTACACGATGAGCGTCGCGAAGCACACGGCGCAGAAGATTCGTCAGGCACAGGACTTCCTCGAAGTGCCCATCTGCGTGGAGAACGTGAGCAGCTACGCCGAGTTCAAGCAGAACGAGATGACCGAGTGGGAGTTCCTCAGTGAAGTCGTCGAACGCGCCGACTGCGGCATCCTGCTCGATGTGAACAACATCTACGTCTCCTCACAGAATCACGACTTCGACCCTTTCGACTACCTGCGCGCCGTGCCGCATCATCGCGTGGGACAGATCCATATCGCTGGCCACAGGCGTTACGACGACATCATCCTCGACACCCACGATCACCCCGTGCCCGATCCCGAGTGGGCCTTGTATGCCGAAGCGATCCAGCACTGCGGTCATGTCTCCACCTTGCTCGAATGGGACGACCGCATCCCCAGCTTCGACGAGGTTCATAACGAGGCCTTGAAGGCGAACCAGTTCATTCACGATCATGACCTCGTGCCCGCCTAAGCTGCACAGCCTCGCTGACCTGCGGGAGCTTCAGCGCTCGATGGCGACAGCCCTCATGTCGCCGCTCACTCGCGACGACGCCTTGCGAGCTTCCTTCAAAGACAGTGCCCAAGCGTTAATCCAACCGCGCGCGAAACTCGACTCCTTCGACCGCCTCGAAATCTACGCGCGGCAGTATTGGTTCCGCCTTCTCGACTGCCTCTACGACGACTACCCCGGCCTGCGCGCCTTGCTCGGCGAGCGGCGCTTCCATCAACTCAGCCGCGCCTACCTCGCCGCGCATCCGAGCGAGTCCTGGACCATGCGCAATCTCGGCCGCCACCTCGAAGCCTTCATCCGCGAGCAGCCAAAGCTCACCGGCACCAAGCAACGCATCGCCATCGACGTCGCACGATTCGAGTGGGCGCAAGTGCTCGCCTTCGACGAAGCCGCGCTCAAGCCCCTCAACATCGACAAACTGCTCGGCAGCGATCCCGCCACGTTCACGCTGAAACTCCAGCCGCACGTCTCGCTCCTCGCACTCGATCACGCCATCGATGACTGGTTCATTGCCGTGCGCAACACCGAGCACGTCTCCCGCAGTGAGACGAGCAACGCACGCATCGAATCACGCGCTCTCACCAAAACCAAGCGCGTCCCTTTGCCGAAGCTACAGAAGCTCTGGCTCGTCGTGCATCGCAGCGGCACCGACATCTACTTCAAGCGACTCGATCGCGAAGCGTGGTTGCTTTTGCACTCTCTCAGCGAAGGCAAGACCTTGCTCACTGCCATCGAGTCCGCACTCGCCGATGCAACGTTCGACCGCGACTGGTCCGCGCAGGTGCGCGAGTGGTTCCAGTCGTGGGCAGCACTCGGATGGTTCACACACTGAATGTTTTCCGAATCGCGGGAATATGCAGGGCTGCCGGCTCTCCCATCTGTGAATTTCAAACATCCCCTCATGATCTCCCATTACTGGACTCTTGCTCACGCCGTCCTCGCCAAAGCCGCCGCCTTCCTGCGCGATCCGTTTCTGCTCTGCATCCGCCTTTACTGGGGCTGGCAGTTTTTCATGACGGGGAAGGGCAAGCTCATGAACCTCGACAGCACGACGGGCTTCTTCATGGAACTCGGCATCCCCATGCCAAAGCTCAACGCCCTGATGGCTGGCAGCATCGAGTGCTTCGGCGGTTTGCTCCTTCTCATCGGACTGGCCTCGCGCCTCACGTCGATTCCACTCATCTTCACCATGATCGTCGCCTATCTCACAGCCGATCAAGACAAGGTGATCGGCATCTTTGCGGACTCGGATGCGTTCGTTACGGCGGCACCCTTCTTGTTCATGTTCGCCTCTTTGATCATCTTCATCTTTGGCCCTGGGAGGTTCTCTGCCGATGCTCGCCTTCGCCTCACCCACGTTTCTTGATTTCGGCATTGACCGAGATGCCCAGGCCCCGTCTCATGAACGTCGCACCACGGTGACTCCCGACTTCTCACAACTCATCACTGACCACTACGCCGGCCTGTATCGGTTCGCGCAGAGCATGTGCCGACGCCAGGGCATGGCGGAGGATTTGGTGCAGCAGACCTTCCTGCAATGGGCTCGTCAGGGACACACCTTGCGTGACACTTCCAAAGCGAAAACCTGGCTCTACACGACGCTCTACCGTGAGTGGCTCGCCATCGCGAAGAAGGAGCAAAAGCACCCGGTCGTCGAATTCGAGCCCGAGATTCACGGCGGTGCCGATGAGCCTCAAGACGAACCACAGGTCGATTCGCAAACGCTGCAAGCGGCCCTCGATCAGCTCGACGAAAACTACCGCGCCCCGCTAGTGCTTTTCTACCTGCGCGAGCTATCGTATAAAGAGATCGCGGAGACGCTGGGCACGCCCATCGGCACCGTGATGTCCCGACTGTCCCGTGCCAAAGACGCCTTGCGCAAGCTGTTGATCCAAGCCCAGACCGCATGACCCCTGAAGAAGCCAGACTCGAACTCGATGCCACGACGCTGCGTCCCAATGACGCCAGCGCCGAGGCTCGTGACAAGGCCGCCAGGGACCCTGAGCTGGGTGCATGGCTGGCACGACGCACCGAGCTTGATGAGCGCGTCGCCAACGCCATGGACGACATCGTCCCCATCCCCGGCGATCTGCACATGAAGCTCCTCGCCATGAGCGGCTTGCCTTTGCCTGCGAAGAAGAAGGCGATGCCCCGCGCTGTGATGTGGCTAGCCGCAGCGGCTGCCTTTCTGCTGATGTTCGGTGGCTGGTGGTGGACCAGCTCCATGAACGGCCAGTGGAGAAGCGAAGCCCTGGCCAGTGTGAAGCTGGTTCAATACGGCATGCTGAGGCTCGAGCATCGCGCGAAGAAGCTCGATGACCTCATGAAGCTTGTCGCCAGCACCAACACCGCGATGCCTCAGAGTTTGCCAGCAGGCATCATGAAGCTCGCCACCTACGGCTGCCGAACGGTGCAGATCGCGGGCAAGCCAGCGACTATCGTGTGTTTCGAAATCGCTCCTGGCAAAGAAGTGCACCTCGTGGTCATGAATCAGGCCGACCTCGCATCAGCGCCACCCATGAATCGTCCTGAGTTTGCATCCACCTCCGGCTGGACGACGGCCACCTGGAGCACGGGCACGCAGAGCTTCATGCTCGCGACCAAAGAGGATGGTGAGCTGCTCAAGAAGCTCTTCACGTAACGATCACTTCGCCGTGTAACCACCATCCACCGCGAGGTTCGCGCCGGTGATGTATTTCGAGGCATCGCTGAGCAGGAAGATGACGCTGCCGCCAAGGTCCTCCGGGTCCGCCATGCGATTCAGCATCGTGTGCTCGTTGTAGCGCGTGAGGAAAGGCTCAGGCTGGCTATTGAAAAAGCCGCCGGGCGAGAGGCAGTTCACGCGCACGCCTTTCGGACCGAAGAGCGCGGCGTAGTAGCGGGTGAAATTGATCATGCCGCCTTTGTGGAAGAAGTAGTCCGGCGGCGGCACGCCCATGTTCGTGCCAGCATACAGCTCGAAGCTCGGGCCGATCATGCCCTGCATGGAGCCAATGTTCACCACGCTGCCCTTGCCTTGATCGCAGATCACCTTGCCGATGTGATGGGTGATCAGATACAAGCCGGTCGCGTTCACGCGCATCGACTCGATCCAACCCTCGACGCTGTCCGGCGACTTCATCGGACGCGCGACCGCATTGTTCACCAGCCCGTCGATGCGCCCGAACTTCGCAAGCACGGCATCGCGCAGCGCGAGCACGGAGGCTTCATCGGCTTGATCAAGCTGCATCGCTGTCACGCTGTGGTCGTCAGCTCGCTCTTCGGCAGCGACTTTTTCCAGCGCCTCGATGTTACGTGAGGCAATGATGAGTTCGGCACCTGCCGAGGCAAGATCGCGCACTAGCCCGCGACCATACAGGCCCGCGCCCCCGGTGAGGATGATGACTTGGTTACGAAGCGAAAAACGGTCGAGCGCACTCATGAGATGGACACGATGAATGCCCGGCTGATCTTCCTGCGCAATGACAGGCTCACATCGTTTCCTAGCGAAAGGCGCAGAGAGCGGCGCACTTCGCTGCGTAGTTCATCTCCGGTCTCTCCACTCCATTGAACTCGATCATGCGCATCCTCGCTTTTGTCAGCCTTCTACTCACTCAGAGTTTCGCTCCGCTCAACGCTGCGGAGAAGGAGAAGCCCAAGACCTCGCCTGCCATCCTTACTTTCTACGTTACAGGCATCGAGTGCGCGTCCTGTGTGGAGATGGTTCGTCAGTCCGTGAGCGATACACCCGGCGTGATGGATCTCTTCGTGGAGCAGCGCATCGACAGCTACGCCAGTGTGGCCTTTGACCCTCAACAGGTATCCGCGCACCAGATTGCGCAGGCGATCTTTGACTCGATTCCCCTGCATGGACGCCCCTACGAGCCAAGGCTCATGCTGACGATCCCCGATTATGCGAAGCCCGAGATCGCAGCGAAAGTGGACTCCGTGATCGCTCGGCACGCAGCGTTCATTGAAGTCGAGACCATGGACAAAGCGAAGGGCGAACTCCTGCTCTACTTTCTTCCGCTCAAGAACGATCCGACCAACAATAAGCCTCAGGGCTGGAATCACCTGACTCTTCTGCACGCGCTGCAAGATCCAGCCCCCAAGGGCCTTGGGCTCAAGGTCCAAGTCCTCAGCGAAGGCCTCGACATGCTCAATCTACCGACCAAGACACCCTCTCAATAGCTCAACCACGAAGACAACCACTTCTCCACCGTCGCGAGGCTCATGCCTTTGCGTGCGGCGTAGTCTTCCATCTGGTCCTTGCCCAAGTCGGTGCTGATGCCGAAATACTTGGCTTGCGGGTGATTGAAGTAGAGACCGCTGACGCTTGCACCAGGATGCATGGCGAAGCTCTCGGTGAGTTCGCAGCCGGTGTTCTCGGTGGCGTTCAGCACGCTGAACAAGGTCGCCTTCTCCGTGTGGTCGGGCTGCGCGGGATAGCCAGGCGCGGGGCGGATGCCGCGATACTTCTCGCGAATGAGGTCGTCGTTGCTGAGGTCGCCGGGCTTCTCGATGCCGCACTGGAAACGCGACTGCTGATGCAGCCACTCGGCGAAGGCTTCGGCGAAGCGATCGGCGAGCGCTTTGACGATGATGCTGGAATACGGATCCTGCTTGTCGTCGAAGGTCTTCGCGAACTCATCGCCACCATGAATCGTGACCGCAAAGCCACCGAGGTAATCAGTGCGGCCGCTGTCCTTCGGCGCGATGAAGTCAGCGAGCGCGTAGTTCGGTGTGTCCTTCTTGATCTGCTGCTGACGCAATGAGTGGAACGTCGGGCCATTTGCGAGAGCGATGTCATCGCCCACGCTGTTCGCTTCGAAGAAGCCGACGACACCCTTCGGCGTGAAGCGCTTCTCGGCGATGATCTGGTCGAGCAGCGTGTTCGCGTCGCGATACAGCTTCGCCGCCTCGGCTTCGGCACCGGCTTTCTTGTCGGCCTCGTCCCAGGCGCTGGAGAAGGTTTGTTCCTTCGAGTTCCAGCGACCGCGCAGCTCCCAGGTGTGGAAGAATGGTGACCAATCAATGAAGCGGCGCAGTTCTTCGAGGCTGATCGCCATGTCGCCGCCTTCGGTCAGCACGCGCTTCACGCCCGTGAACGCAGGCGTCGCAATCTCCACGCTGCTCCAGTCGCAGGTGAACTTGTTCGCGCGTGCGGCGTCGATGCCGAGGATGTCGCGCGCCTTTTTCTGGCCATACTTCGCGCGCATATCGTCGTGACGCTGCTCGTTCGCAGCGACGAACGCGGCCTTGTGTTCCTCGCTGATGAGCGAGGTTGTGACCGGCACCGAGCGTGAGGCATCAAGCACATGCACGACGGGGCCAGAGTAATGTGGGGCGATCTTGATCGCGGTATGCGCGGCACTGGTGGTCGCACCACCAATGAGCAACGGCACCTTGAAACCTTGGCGCTCCATCTCGGACGCGACATGCATCATCTCATCCAGCGATGGCGTGATCAAGCCGGACAAGCCGATCACATCCGCGCCAATCTCACGTGCCTTGTCGAGGATCTTCTCGCACGGCACCATCACACCCATGTCGGTGACTTCGAAGCCATTGCAAGCGAGCACCACGCCCACGATGTTCTTGCCGATGTCATGCACGTCACCTTTGACCGTGGCGATGAGGAACTTGCCACCGCCCTGCTGGGCGGCCTCGGCGGGGATCAAGTCCGAAGCGCTCAGTCCTTCTTCGGAGCCGCCTGATACGGTGCTGGCTCCTCGCGGAGTTGCATGCTCGCTGGCCGACCCGCATCGCGCAGTGACTCCAGTGTCGCAATCTCGATCTCCTTGAAAATTTCGGCGGCATCCGGGCTGATACGACCCGAGAAATTGCGATAATGCTTCTGGGGTGTAGTCGGGATCATCTGCGTTGAATTGGAAGATGTCATGGAGTGTATTTTGTCCCTGTTGAATGAGTTTATCAATTGGTTCGTTAAGGTGCTCGGCGAGCCAGTCGAGCGATTGAATGGACGGCTCAATGCCTGAGTTATCCACCACCAGTGCGGTGGCGTCCTCAGCGTCGGCGAATTCTTCGACCAAGGTCAGAACGGTCCTAGCTGCCTGATAGTGGCCACCAGCCGAACGAGGCAAGGGCACGATGCGTCCACCACCTTCATCCTTGATCGCTCTCTTGATCATGTTGGCAATCGCTTTGGGCCACGAGCAATAAATGAAGCGCACATCCACTCGCAGCCCATAGTTGAAACAGTGGCGAAGATGCTCACGACTGCGTGAGAGATTCTGCATGGTCCCGTCCATGATCAGCACAACACGCTCATGTTTTGGTAGTCTCCTCGTGGCGGTCGTCTTACCACTGCCCTGTCCGCCAGCATTGAAAATCACGGTGTCACCGGGTTTAGCCTCCCGAGTCAGCATATCGAACATCCAATCCGCAAACGCGCCCGCTGGTTCAAGAGTCGCCACGCTCCACTTTTGACGGCTTTGTCGAGATGCCGCATACTCGGGACAGAGTTCCTGAACGCTGTTCCGATCAAGGACGATCCCGTAGCGTTTACGATACTCGCGCGCTGCCGCGTGCAGGTCTGCCCCCAGTTGTGCGGCAAACTTCACCTCGAGCTGACGTTCCTCAATGCTAAGTCCCGGATATGGCTTGTAGCGACAGTTGGGGTGCAAGGAAACATGCCCACCAGACGCGAGTGCGTCGATTGTCTGATTCGCAACATAAATGTAGAACTCACGCTCACGCTTTTTCCGCGCCTTCTCCGCCTCCATCACTGGTGTGAGCACCGCCACGCTCTGCTTCATCACACGCGCGGATTTCACCACCTGTGGCAGGAACATTTTGCCTTCGCCAAAGAGATCGCCCACGACCTTCATGCCGTCCATGAGCGGACCTTCGATGACCTTCAGCGGCACGCCATACTTGGCCAGTGCTTCCTCGGTGTCAGGGATGATGAAGTCGGTCAAACCCTTCAGCAGCGCGTGTTCGAGACGCTTCTCCACAGGCGCGTCGCGCCATGCGAGATCGACCTCCTGCTTTTTCGCGCCGGCAACGCCTTTGAACTGCTCGGCATACTCCACCAGCGCCTCGGTCGCGCCTGGATGGCGATTCAAGAGCACGTCTTCGACCTTGGTGAGCAGTTCCTTCGGGATGTCCTCATACACCTCGAGCATCCCTGCGTTGACGATGCCCATGTCCATGCCCGCTTTGATCGCGTGGAAGAGGAAGGCGCTGTGCATCGCCTCGCGCACCTTGTTGTTGCCGCGGAAGCTGAAGCTGATGTTGCTCACGCCGCCGCTCACCTTCGCACCGGGGAGGTTCTGCTTGATCCAGCGCGTCGCGTTGATGAAGTCGAGCGCGTAGTTGTTGTGCTCCTCCATGCCGGTCGCGACGGTGAGGATATTGGGGTCAAAGATGATGTCCTGTGGATTGAAGCCCACCTCGTCCACGAGGATGCGATAGGCGCGTTCGCAGATGCGGATCTTATCTTCGTAAGTCGCGGCCTGGCCTTTCTCATCGAAAGCCATCACCACGGCGGCGGCACCGTAGCGCTTGATGATGCGGGCGCGTTCGCGGAAGGCTTCTTCGCCTTCCTTCATCGAGATGGAGTTCGCGATGCCCTTGCCTTGCAGCATCTTGAGCCCGGCTTCGACGACTTCCCACTTCGACGAATCGACCATGATCGGAGCCTTGGTGATTTCGAGTTCGGGCTGAAGCAGCGCGAGGAACTTCGTCATCATCTCCACGCCATCAATGAGGCCCTCGTCCATGCAGACATCAATGACGTTCGCACCGCTCTCCACCTGCTGGCGCGCTACACCAACAGCTTCCTCCAGCTTGCCTTCCTTGATGAGCTTGGCGAACTTCGGCGAGCCCGCCACGTTCGTGCGTTCGCCGATCATGAGGAAATTCGCATCCTTCGTGACATTGTAGGCTGAGACGCCGGACAAACGCATGATCGGCTCCGGCGTTGGCACATGGCGTGGCTCGATGCCTTTCACTGCCTTCGCGATGGCGGCGATGTGCTCTGGCGTATTGCCGCAGCAGCCGCCCATGATGTTGACGAAGCCTGACTTCGCGAAGTCCGTGGCGAAGCGTGCCATGTCATCTGGCAGCAAATCAAAGCCCGTGGGTGCGAGCGCATTCGGCAGACCTGCATTCGGATAGGCCGAGACAAAACATCCCGCCTTCGCCGCGAGTTCAGAGATGAAGGGACGCATCTCATCGGGTCCAGCCGAGCAGTTCATGCCGATGCTCAACGGGTTCACATGCATCATCGCATTGAGGTAGCCTTCCACATCCTGCGCGGAGACCATCATGCGACCATTCACCATCGCGCCGGAGATCTGCACAGGCAGATACACGCTGTCTTTTTCAAACACTTCCTGAATGGCGAACAACGCCGCCTTCGCATTGAGCGAGTCAAAGATCGTTTCCACCAGCAGCGTGTCCACACCGCCTGCGATTAGCGCACGCACCTGGTGCATGTAGGCCAGCTTTGCCTGATCGAAGGTCATCGGCCTGAAGGACGCATCGTTCGCATCCACCACCGCTGACAACGACACCGTCATCGGTCCGATCGCCCCCGCGACGTAACGCTTCACGCCCGTGTCATTCGCCACCCGATCTGCCCACTTCCGGCATTGCTGCGCGGACATAAAATTGATGTCCCAGGCGACTTCATTGACGAAAGCATTCTCAATGACGCCCTGATAAAACTCAGGGTCCTTACGCCCTCCGTGCTCGCGCGGGTCTTCGATGAACAGATCGCTCTGTGCCACCGAGGTCGCACCAAAGGTATTCGTCTCAATGATGTCCGCCCCGGCTTCCAGGAAGCGCCGATGAATGTCCTCGATCACACTCGGCGCGGTAATGCTCAGGATGTCGCCGTTGTTGAGCAAGTCCTTGTCGTTCTTCGCGAAGCGAGTGCCGCGAGCGATCTCCTCGCTGAGTTGGCCCTTCGCCTTGTATTCACGGATCGTGGTGCCCATCGCGCCATCAATGACGACGATGCGCTGGCGCATGAGAGCTTCGAGTTCAGACCGGATAGCAGAGCCTTTGGACATGGCTGCGATGCTACCTGGACTATCCCGCCTTTCAACCAATCATATCAACGCATCATGATTTGAAGATGTGTTGGAGCCGTCTTGTGGTGCGATCACTGGCTGCATGTGCCATTGAGGCCTTCGAGTTTGGCTCAGCGACAGGTGCCAATGCCCAACAGGTGCTGTTCTCGATTCGTGTTTGAGACAGCGGGAGCGGAGCGCGTGGCATCGTGCATGGATGCGTGAAACGAGTCCATCTTGCGCTCACGTTTCAGACCTGTGGAAGTGTTGCGTGAGGCAATCAGGTTTCCCGAGGTGCCCAGTATCCTGCCCACGTCCATCGTGTTTTCCGTGGTCAATCCCGAATCACCCGCCATAATCCGCGCTCCCTTTTCCAGCCATGATGACCAGCGCCCAGATCCGCCAGAGCTTCCTCGACTTCTTCAAATCGAAGGACCACACCATCGTCCCGAGTGACAACGTCGGCTACACCAGCCGCGACGGCGCGCGCATCTTCACGAATGCAGGCATGAATCAGTTCGTGCCCATCTTCCTCGGCGAGCGCAGTGCGGATGTGGATACCTGGCCCGGCGTGCTGCACAAAGGATTGCCCACACGAGCGGCGGACACGCAGAAGTGCATCCGCGCCGGTGGCAAGCACAACGACCTCGAAGACGTGGGCCTCGACACCTACCACCACACGCTCTTCGAGATGCTCGGCAATTGGTCCTTCGGCGACTACTTCAAGAAGGAAGCCATCTCCTGGGCTTGGGAACTCATCATCGAGAAGTGGAAGTTCCCGCCGACACGAGTGTTCGCCACCATCTATCAACCCGGCGCTGGTGATCCCGCTGACCGCGACCAAGAAGCCTGGGACATCTGGGCCGAGAAGTTCCGCAGCATCGGCCTCGATCCCGACATCCACATCGTCAACGGCAACAAGAAGGACAACTTCTGGATGATGGGCGACACTGGCCCCTGCGGCCCCTGCACCGAGATCCACATCGACCTCACGCCCGGCGCTCCGAACCTCGACGAAGAGCGCCAGCGCGCCGGAGCCAAGCTCGTCAACGGCAGCGACGCCAGTTGCATCGAGATCTGGAACAACGTCTTCATTCAATACAACGCCAACCCCGACGGCTCGTTCGTCCCGCTGCCCGCGAAGCACGTGGACACCGGCATGGGCTTCGAGCGCGTCTGCTCCATCATCCAGGGCACGAAGAACTTCACCGACTTCGAGAACGCGAAGATCAGCAACTACGACACCGACGTCTTCAAGCCGATCTTCGATGAACTCACGAAGATGTGCGGCAAGACCTACCAGAGCACGCTGCCGAAAGCCAACGCCCAAGGCCACGTCGTGCCCGTGACCGAGCAGGAGAAGATCGACGTCGCCTTCCGCGTCATCGCCGATCACCTGCGCACCCTCAGCTTCGCCATCGCCGACGGCATCCAGCCCGGCAACTCCGACCGCAACTACACCCTCCGCCGCATCCTTCGCCGCGCCGTGAAGTATGGCCGCACGCTCGAGTTCAAAGAGCCCTTCTTCTACAAGCTCGTCGATGTCCTCGCCCAGCACATGGGCGATGTGTTCCCCGAACTGCGAACGAAGAAGGAGCAGGTCAAAGCCGTGCTCAAGCTGGAGGAGGAGGCGTTCAATCGGACGTTGGATCGTGGGATTGCGATCTTTGAGATAATATCTTCCTCCACCAGCGGGATGGGATCACTCCTTCAAAGCCTGGAGCAAGAATTGGCACTTTGGCGTGACTGGGCCTCAAGAGGTGCCGTAGAACCTTCTGAAGCATTCGATGCAGCAGTCACTGCCGACAAGATTCTTGAGCTATTCAAAGTTCACCAACGCATGGTCGAGATGACGACCAAGACTCCGATGATTTTGGGAGCTTTGACAGAGCTTGCCGAAATTGGCGACACACTTCGAAGGCTTTCTAAAGGTGAGAATGTTGAGTCCAATCTACTCAAACTGAAGAAGTGTAGTTCACGGATTGAGACTTTTGTTGGCGTATTTAAAACTCATGATTGGAGTGTGTTTCCAGGAGCGAGCGCCTTTGAGCTCTATGACACCTACGGCTTCCCGCTTGATCTCACCGAGTTGATGGCGCGTGAGCTTGGTCTCACCGTGGACACCGCAGGCTTTGAGGCGCTGATGGAAGAGCAGAAGCAGCGCGCTCGCGAGGCTGGCAAGAAGAACAAGCAAGTCGTCTCCGTCAGCGAGATCGAAACCAAGGCCCCGACCAAGTTCATCGGTTACGACACACTCGAAGCCGATGCCAAGGTGCTTGAAGTCGTCGCGATGAAGGACAAGACCGCCGTCGTGCTCGACACCTCCACTTGCTACGCTGAGATGGGTGGCCAGATCGGCGACAGCGGCCAGCTCATCCTCGGTGCCAACACCTTCCCGATCACCAGCACCACGAAGGTCGGCAACACGTGGCTGCACTTCCTGGATGGCGAAGACGCCCCTGCCGTCGGAGCCACCGTGCGCCTCGCCGTCGATGCCCCGCGTCGTCACGCCATCGAGCGCCACCACACCGTCACGCATTTGCTGCATTGGGCGCTGCATGAAGTCGTCTCCAAAGACGCCACGCAGAAAGGCTCCAGCGTCACGCCGGACAAGCTCACCTTCGACTTCAACAGCGCCGCGCTCACGCCGCAACAGTTGAGCGACATCGAGCGCTTGGTGAACGAGCGCATCGTCGAGAACGCCAGCGTTTCGTGGAAAGAGGTCCCCTACACCGAGGCGAAGGCCAACAGCGGCATCATGCAGCTCTTCGGCGAGAAGTATCCCGAGAATGTCCGCGTCGTGCAGATCGGCGGCAAGCCCCACGCGCTGGACGGCTACAGCATGGAACTCTGCGGCGGCACCCACACCCGCAGCACGGGCGAGATCGGCCTCTTCCGCCTCGTCGGCGAAAGCGCCGTCGCAGCCGGCGTCCGCCGCATCGAAGCCATCGCCGGCCTCGAAGCCTACAACGCCGCCCGCGCCGATGCCGACCTCATCAAGCAACTCTGCGGCAAAGTCAGCGCCCAAGGCGCACAAGATCTCGAGAAGAAACTCGAAGCCCTCCAGCAACAGCTCAAGGACACCGAGAAAGCCCTCAAGGCCGCTCAACAACGCGAAGCCTCCGGCCGCGCCAAAGACCTCCTCAGCAAAGCCGAGAACAACACCATCATCGCCAACCTCGGCGACGTGGATGCCGACTACGCCGTGGCCGTGAGCGACGCCTTGAAAGGCACGTTCAACGGCATCGTCGTCCTCGCCACCACCGGCGGCGGCAACGTCGCCCTGATCGCCAGCGTCGCGAAAGATCACCAAGCCAAGGTGCAAGCCGGCAAGATCATCCAAACCATCGCCCCCATCGTCGGCGGCAAAGGCGGCGGCAAACCCGACTTCGCCCGTGGCGGCGGCAAGGATGTGAGCAAGGTGGACGCGGCATTGGCTGAAGCGCGGAAGCTGGTGGGCTAAGACCAGCGCGCTGCCGACCTCGTTACGACTCCATGTCCGATCCCACGTTTACCCCGCCGCCCGAGTCGCAGCGAGGCACGCCAGGCAAACTTCATCACGCGGTGCCAGCATTGGCGATCCAGATCGTCGGTGGTGGCCGTGCGGGCGGCCCTGCGCTCACGAAGGAGCAGAAGCGCTTCAATCAACTGGTGGGAAAGATCAAAGCGATCCGCGCCAAGATTGACCGCTTCAAGGAGGTGGACCAGGAGCTGCGCCATCTCGGCCAGAAGATGATTCTTCCCGCCGAGGAGAAGTTAACTCTCGCCCAGCGGGATCTGGTGCTGGCCATGCACGCCTCGCCGCACAAGTCGATGCTGACCAAGCGGCAGCACCAGAAGTTCCGTCAGGTGATGAACGCGGAAATCACGATGCTGCTGAAGACCATGTTCCTCGCCGAGGATGCGCAGTTGCGGAGGCTGTTCGGTGTCTATTCGGAGACGGGCATGTCTTATGAAGAGATGGAGGCCGAGTCCGCGAAGCAGGCGCGGGAGGAAGCGGCCCGATGGTTCGGCGACGACGTGGATGCGGACGATCTGGACGATCCGGAGAAGGTCGAGGAGCTGCTCAAAAGAAAAGCGGATGCCGAGCGCGAAGTTGAGAACGAGGAGCCCGAGGCGCGGAAGAAGTCCAAGGCGCAGCTCGATGCCGAGTCGAAGCGCAACTCGGCCGAGAGCGCGGTGAAGAAGACCACGCGGCAGATCTATCTCGACCTGGTGAAGCATTGTCACCCCGACCGCGAGCAGGATGAACTCAAGCGCGCGGAGAAGACGGAGTGGATGAAGCAGATCACGGCGGCCTATGATGTGGATGACCATCTGCGCCTGCTGGAGATGCAGATGACCTTGCTGACCGAGCGCGAGAACGCCTTCGCCGACTTCACGGCCAACGAGTTGAAATACTTCAACGAGTCGCTTCAGCGGCAGTTCGTCACCCTCGAAGACGAGATGATGATGTCCCATCCGTTGCACACCGGGAATATGTTCGGCAGGCTCTTCCACCCGAACCGAAGCATCATGCTTCGTGAATTGGAGGCGGAGCAGCACAGCCTGAAGCACCGCACCAACGCCGTGGGGCTGAACGCGAAACTGATCACCAGCGAGCAGGGCTTCCGGCGCTACGTCATCGATTATGTGCTACCGCCGACGAGAGACCAGGAGGACGTTGATTTTGGGGATATTTTCAGGTGAGGCTGGCCACGCTGATTCCCTTGTGCTCTGGATTGCGGCTGAATTTCCCAAGCTCATGATCCGCACCACCGATCTCCATATCAGCGCGAACACGCCGTTGCCGACGCCCACTTCTCTTCATGAAGAGGTTCGCGCCAGTGAGCGCCACTCGTTGCTGGTCAATGAATCGCGCGAGACGATGGCCCGGATACTTTCTGGCGAGGACAAGCGCTTCCTGGTCGTCGTGGGACCTTGTTCGGTGCATGATCTGAAGGCCTGCCACGAGTATGCCGAGCGATTGGCCGCGTTGAGCCGTGAGCTGAGGGACCAGTTGTTCATCGTGATGCGCGTGTATTTCGAGAAGCCCCGCACCACTGTGGGCTGGAAGGGGCTCATCATGGACCCTGGCATGGACGGCACGAACGACATCCTGACCGGCCTGCGACTCGCACGCACCTTTCTGCGCGATGTGCTCGATCTGGGGTTGCCCACTTCGACTGAGATGCTCGATCCCATCACGCCGCAATACATCGCTGACCTCATCTGCTGGAGCGCCATCGGTGCCCGCACGACTGAGTCCCAGACGCATCGCCAGATGGCCAGCGGTTTGTCGATGCCAGTCGGGTTCAAGAACGCCACCTCGGGCTGCGTGACTGCCGCCGTGAATGCCATCGTGGCCTCGCGACAACCGCAGACATTTCTGGGCATCAATGAGGAAGGCCGCGCCAGCGTGGTCACCACCACGGGCAATCGCTTCAGCCATCTCATCCTGCGCGGCGGTGACGATGGTCCGAATCACGACGAAGCCTCGGTAGGCAAGGCTTTGGCATCCCTGCAAAAGAACGGTCTGCCGCCCCTGCTGATGATCGACGCCAGCCATCAGAACTGCGCGAAGGACTGCCGCCAGATGCCCGATACCTTCCGCGAGATCGTGCGCCAACGCGCTGCGGGCAATGTGGGCATCATTGGTGCCATGCTGGAAAGCCACCTCGTCGCAGGTGCGCAGCCGATGAGTGATTCGAAGGATGCGCTCGTGTATGGGAAATCGATCACTGATCAATGCATCGACTGGGAGATGACTGAGGTGCTCCTGCGCGAGGCGGCCGAGAAGCTCGCGTGAGTGGTCATTGAATTCCCGATGCACTGCGGAATCTTCGGCAATGCTCCGCCTCGTCTCCCTCCTCATCGGTCTCGGCATCTGCTTTGCAGCCAAGGGTCAATTTCCCGGCAATTGGACCGAACCATTCCCGCCCCACAAGATCGCAGGCAACCTCTACTACGTTGGTTCGCGCGATCTCGCCTCGTATCTGGTGACCTCTAACGAGGGCCACATCCTCATCAACAGCAGCCTCGAAGAGTCCGTGCCGCTCATTCGCGCGAGCATCGAGCAGCTGGGCTTCAAGTTCACCGATGTGAAGGTGTTGCTCATCAGCCACGCCCACTCCGATCACTGCGCAGGCAGCGCTGAAATCATCAAGCTAACGGGTGCTCAATACATGGTGATGGAACCCGATGCGTCCGCCGTGGAAAGCGGCGGAGCCAGGAAGAGCCGCATCAAGAACAAGGCAGACTACACGCAGTTCCCGCCCGCCAAGGTGGACCGCGTGCTCAAGGATGGCGACGAAGTGAGGGTCGGTGATGCCGTGGTCGTCGCCCATCTCACGCCCGGCCACACACGCGGCTGCACCACATGGACGATGAAAGCCGATGGTCTCAACGCTGTGATCATTGGCAGCCCCAATGTGAACCCTGGCTACGTGCTCGTGAACAACCCCACCTATCCATCCATCGCCACGGACTACGAGCAGTGCTTCAAGGTGCTGAAGGCACTCCCTTGCGATCTCTTCCTCGGTGCCCACGGCGGATATTATGGCATGGAGAAGAAGCATGAGGCACTGAAGTCCAGCACCGCCAATCCCTTCATCGATCCCCAGGGCTACCAGCGCTACGTCAGCGAGAAGGAGCAAGCTTTCCGAGCAGAATGGGAGCGTCAGAAGAGTTCTTCGGCAAAGTAGATGGTGAGATTGATGTTTGAGGAATTTAACATGTCATGTTAAATTTCTCATAATGAACTACATCGCCCGCGCCATCGAACCATCCCTGATCAAGGCCGCGAAGAGCTTCCCCTGCGTGGTGCTCACCGGTCCACGCCGATCAGGCAAAACGCACCTGCTCAAGCGCCTCTTCCCCAAGGCCCAGTATTACCTGCTCGAAGACCCCGACGTGATCGGACGCTTCCGCAACGACCCCCAAGGCTTCCTTGATGCGCTCAAGCCGCCAGTGATTCTCGACGAGATTCAGAACGTGCCGGAAGTCTTCAATTACGTCCGCACTCGCATCGACCAGCAGCCGCGCAAGACAAGTCAGTGGTTCCTCACCGGCTCGCAGGAATCCAGCCTGATGCGCAACGTCACCGAGTCCATGGCCGGGCGTGCGGCGATCATGCAGTTGTTGCCCTTCGCTGCTTCCGAAACACCGAAAGCCACCCTCTTGCGCGGTGGTTACCCGGAAGTGCTCGCGCGTCCTCAGGCGGCGCAGTTGTGGTTCAGCTCCTACTTGCAGACGTATCTCGAACGCGATGTGCGCGGTATCACCGCCGTGCAGGACCTCGCCATGTTCCGCCGCTTTCTCGCGTTGCTCGCTACACGTCACGGCCAGATCTTGAACAGGTCCGACCTCGCCGCACCGCTGGGCATCAGCGTCCCTTCGGTGGGTCGATGGCTGGACATTCTGGAAGCCACCGCGCAGATCATCGTGGTGCAGCCCTACTTTGAGAACCTGGGCAAGCGCATCATCAAATCGCCACGCATCTACTTCTCCGACTCCGGCCTCGCCTGTCATTTGCTGGGCATCGACACCGACGCAGAGCTGGAAAAGTCCCCCTTCCTAGGTGCCATTTTTGAAGGCTTCATCGCCTCTGAAATCGTCAAGGCGCAGGTCAATGCAGGCCGCCGTCGCGAGCTGTATTACTTCCGCGATCAACAGGGACTGGAAGTGGACTTCCTCGTGCCCGGCAAGAACGCCTCGGTCACCTTGATCGAAACCAAGGCGTCCAAAACCGTGCATTCACACATGTCCAAGCCCATGCAGTCGCTCGCGGCTGCATGGTCACAAAGGCCTAGCGCTGGCGGCATTCGCCAGTTGCTCGTCAGTCGCGCTTCCGCGTCACCAGTCACGCGCTCCAGAGCCATCGCTCCGGGCGTGGAGACCATTGCCTGGCGCGAACTCGCCACCGAGCTGCTTTGAGGAATTTAACATGCCATGTTAAATTCCTCAAACACGGGCGTGCCTGTGTAACTTATTCTGCCGCGCTCACTTTCTCGCCCGCGAGCTTCGCAGCACGTTCGGCGAGTTCGATGTGGAACTGCTCCGGCGTCGGCTCAGCGCCCTTGGTGCGGGTGCGGGCGAACCAGTCGGCAAAGATCTCTCCTTCGTTGCGCTCGGCTTTGAAGGCTTCGAGGAAGGTGCGGACCTTGGCTGGGATTTCGTCGCCGAGCACGGACTTGAATTCGAGGCCAGCGAGCGTGTTACCGCGGATGCTGCCGCCGACGAACATCGCATACTTGTTTGGTGCGCGACCCACGAAGCCGAAGTCGGCATTGTAGGGGCGTCCGCAGCCGTTCGGACAGCCGGTCATGCGGAAGAGGATCGGCTCGTCCTCGAGGCCGAGTTCCTTCAGGATCGGGTCGATCTTGTCGAGGATGCCAGGCAGGGCGCGTTCGGACTCGCTGAGGCTCAAGCCGCAGGTCGGCAGGGCGACGCAGGCGTGCGCCACTTTGCGAGCGCGGGTGAAGCCGGCTTCGTTGGCATGCACCACGCCGTGCTTAGCGAGGATGGCATCGACTTGCGCCTTCTGCTCAGGAGACACGTCCGCGATGATGAGGTTCGTGTTCGCGGTGACGATGAACGGCAGGTCAAGCGTGGTGGCGATCTCAGCGAAGGCGCTGCGATACTTCGGTCCGTTTTCGCGGTCCGCGATGCGGCCCATGTTCACATAGACGGCGCAGAAAAGCTTGCCGTCGCCTTGCTCGTGCCAGCCGAGGTTGTCTTCGACGGAGTCAAAGTGCAGCGGTTTCGGTGCCTCGGTGACAATGCCAGGAAGGCGGCGCACAACTTCGGCGCGGAAGCCGTCGAGGCCCATCGTTTGCACGGTGTATTTGAGACGCGCGTTCTTGCGCTCGGTGCGGTTGCCGTGATCGCGCTGCGTGGTCACGACTGCTTCGATCGCATCGACGACGTTCGCGCGCTTCGCGTAGAGCAGCGGCTGGCCGAGAAACGGACGCGTGCTGAGCTGACCGTGGCTCATGCCGAAGCCACCGCCGACGGTGATCGTGTAGCCTTCGACCTTGCCGTCCACGACGTGCGGCACGAGGCCCACGTCTTGCGAGTAAATGTCCGAGTCATTGATCGGTGCGATGGCCACGCCGATCTTGAATTTGCGCGGCAGGTAAACCTTGCCGTAGATCGGATCGTCGCCTTCAGCAGCCTTCGTTTGCTCGCGCACAGCGGGGTTCACTTCCGGGTCCTTGATCCACTCAGGGTCGATCTTCTCGCCATCGAGCCAGATGTCCGCATACGCGGTGGAGCGCCACAGGAAGCGCTGGCTGATTTCTTCCGTGAGGCGCTGCGTGTCGGCGTGGACTTCGTCCTTGATCGGTGCCGCAGGTCCCATCGTGTTGCGCACCACGTCGCCGCAGGCACCCATGGTGGAGAGGCCGCTGTGGCAGACGTTGCTGATGACTTCCTTCACGCCGCCCTTGAGCACGCCGTGGAGCTGAATGCCCTGGCGGTTGGTGAGGCGCATGTTGCCGCAGGCCTTCGTGCACAGGTCGTCGTGGATCATCCACTGCTTCGCGCTGATGCGTCCGCCGGGCATCTTGCTGCGGATCATGAAGCTCCATGCCTTGTCCTTCTTTTCCTTGGAAAGCTGGGCGCGCAGATCGCGGTCGTCCTGCTGGTAGGAGCCGTGGTGCTTCATGAGGATGTTGCTGTCCTCAGGGATGTTCGGCGTCGTGGTGTCGGCGAACAGGGCGGCGAGATCCCCACGCAGACCTGCGGAGGCGAGTTTGATGTCTTCGACGGAGGCTTTGCTCATGGTGGGAAAAGGTGGGGGGCTTGCCCGCGAACGGGGCGCGGAGTGTGGCGCGAGAATCGCCGAAAGCAAGCGGGTTGCAAGTTAAATTCCCAATTGTCTATGGGGAAAGTAGATAATTGTGCGGGCGCAGCGATTCTGCCATGAATCAAAGCTGCTTTTTCCACCAATCCGCATCCCGCTCCCATGGCTTGGCATCAGGCTCTGGCTTGCTCGGTTTTTTGGCAGCCAGCCGCTCTTCCGAGGACTCTTCGGCGAGTTCCATCAGGAGCTTTCGATGCGGGGCGGGGTGGCGTTCGCGCCGCCAGAGGACATACGCTCCGATGCCGAAGCCGATGAACAGGAAGACCAAAAACCCGAGCGTCATGACCACGAAAGCCTCACTGCCGGGCGCAGATTCGGCTTTGAGCCCAAAGTGGTGCCCTGGAATGATGATGTCGGCGAGGAGACGCATGACGGTGGGATCTGTAGAGCAAGATCGAGTCCAGGGAAATGCGGATGATGGCCAGGCGTGATTGCTTTGGCGGCAAAAACCCCTTTGCGTTTTCTTCCGCCCAAGCCAAGAACCCCAGAACGTGATCGAGTATATCAAAATCTGCCGCCCGGACCATTGGTTGAAGAACATCTTCATTCTGTTTGGCCATGTCGTGGCGCTGGCACTGGTGATGGATTTTCAATTCACCAGCCATCACGTTTGGATGGCTTTGCTCTCCCTGGTGCCAGCGTGTTTGATTGCCTCGGCGAACTACGTGCTCAACGAGATCCTTGATGCGCCGTTTGACGCGATGCATCCGACGAAAAAGCTGCGCGGGATTCCTGCCGGCAAGGTGAAGGTGTCCATTCTCTGGTGGATCAAGGCAGGGCTAATCATCGGTGGCTTTGCCTTTGCCTGGGCGTGCCATTTCAACTGGGCCTACCATGCATCGCTGCTGCTGCTGCTGATCAGCGGTGTCGCTTACAATGTGCGACCGCTGCGCCTGAAAGATCGCGCATTCATGGATGTCATCGCCGAGAGCTTCAACAATCCCATTCGCCTGTGGCTGGGCTACTACGCTCTCGTGGAACCCCACACAGTCCCGCCCGCCAGCATCGTGCTGGCATGGTGGTTCTTTGGTGCCTTGCTGATGACCGGGAAGCGATATGCGGAGTTTCGTTTCATCGGCGACGCTGAGCTGAGTGGACGCTATCGCCGTTCGTTCCAGACCTACACGGAGAAGTCACTGATCCTCGCGATGATCACGTATGCGAACCTGTTCTGCTTCTGCACAGGCATCGCGATGGCGACCTATCCTCGGCTTAACAACCTGGTGTTTGTCTTCCCCTTCATCGTCGCGGCTGTGCTCGCGTATTTCCATCATGCGATGAAGACCGAGAATGCCAAGCTGGAGCCCGAGCAGCTCATGCAGAGTCCGCTGGTGATCGTGTTCACATTGCTCACCGGCGTGCTTACCCTATGGCTGCTGATGGCCGAGACCAACTACGCCAAGGCCGCACATCTGCTAGGTCCGCTGAGCTGGTGACGGCTTCGATTTTTGTCTCAGATGTGTAATGGCTGAACAATTCGCTGCTTCCATCGTCTGAGCCCATCGTCAGTCATCACACACCACCAGCTATGAACGAACAGCCCAGCCCCGTCGTCGCACCTCCCTCGGTGCCGCAACCTGCGTCGATCGCCCCGCGCAGCTCGTGGAAGAAGAAAGCGCTCATCATTACTGGAATCGTCTTCAGCACGGCCACGCTGACCATTGCAGGCACAGCTATTGCCGGCTCGGCTTGGTGGGTGAAGCGGAACATCTATGCCTCTCCGTTCGCACCCGTGGCACTTTCGGCCACCGAACAATCTGCCTTGGACCAAAAGCTGGAGGTCCTCAAGCAAAGCGGAGCCGCTGAGGCCGCTCCTGTCGATCCTGAGATCGCCAAGCGCACGCTGACGATCACGGATCGCGAGATCAACGCGTTCCTGGAACAGCAAGGACTCGGAGAGCAGGTGAAGGTCGGGCTTCACAATGGCGGGGGCACCGCCACCTTCTTGCTGCCGATGAGTTCGGATGGCGTCCCAGGCAGCGGCCCCACCTTGCGTATCAGCGTCTCGCTCGGTGCGAAAATGGATCAGAACAAGAAGTTCGCTCTGAGCATCAGCGACGTGAGTGTCGGCGGTGTGCCACTCCCCAATGCCTGGCTGGGCAACATGAAAGGCCTGAACATGCTGGCGGATGCACCTATCAGCGATGACCCGGCTTTAAAGGCCTTCGCAGCTGGTATTCGTGATTTTAGCATCCGCGCAGGCCAGCTCAGCGTTGTGCTTAACGAGTAGTTTTTTGATCCCCAAAACCTGAACCCCAAACCTCAACGGGTCGCTGTGGCAACGCAGCGGCCCGTTGTGCTTTCGATGGTCACGCCGTCACTCGGGCTTCACCGAGAAATCGCTGTCATCCAGCGAGCGCAGGACCAGTTCACGGGCGACGCAGTAGTCGTCCATCTCGATCACCTTCACGACCGCGTCGGCGATCTGCGCGGGCGAGAGGAACTTCTCCAGCGGTGCCTGTCGTGGACTGGCTCCCGTCCAGAAGTCCGTGGCCACGCCGCCGGGCAGCACAGCGGTAACGCGCACGCGATGCGGTGCGGCTTCCTCCTGAAGTCCCTGCGTGAACCCGCGCACGCCCCACTTGGCCGCGCAGTAAACGGTTTCGCTTGGCACGCCGCGCAAGCTGGCAGTGGAGATGATGTTGATGATGTGGCCGCGCTTCTGCGGGATCATGCGGCGCAAGGCGGACTGGGAGCCGAGAATGGTGCCCTTCAAATTGACCGCGAGCATCAGATCGATCTCAGCCTCGGTGTAGTCGGGAATCCAGCGATGGCGCGCGAGACCGGCGTTGTTGACCCACACGGCGATGGGACCGAACGCGACCTCGGCTTCGCTCGCGAGGCGTTCAACGTCGGCGGCTTTCGTGATGTCGCAGACGATGCCTTTGGAGTTCGGCAGATTCACGGCTGCGAGCGCTGCCGCATCGACGTCGGCGAGCACGACGCGTGCGCCTTGATTGGAAAGAGCTTCCGCAATGGCGAGTCCGATGCCGCGGGCGGCTCCGGTGATGACGCAGGTCTGGTCTTTGAGCTTCATAGCTTCACGCCTCCCAGCTTGCAGATGCGTTTGAAGTGAGCGGCTTCCACGGGCGTGATCGAGAGGCGATTGCCACGGCGGAGGATCAGCAGGTCAGCGAGCGCGGGATCGTCGCGCAGTTGCTGAAGGTGGACGAACTTCGGCACATCGGCGTGCCACGTCACATCGACCATCATCCAGCGCGGGTTTTCGCGTTTGCTGCCCGCATCGAAATACTCGCTGGCGGGATCGAACTGCGTGGGGTCGGGATACGCTTCCTTGCTGATGCGCACGATGCCGGCGACGCCGGGCTCGGCACAACTGGAGTGGTAGAGGAAGCCGAGGTCGCCCACGGCCATGTCATCGCGCATGAAATTGCGTGCCTGATAATTTCGCACGCCGTTCCACGGCTCGGTTTGACGAGGACGACCCTTGAGGTGGTCGAAGGAAAAGACATCGGGTTCGGACTTCAGCAGCCAGTAGCGCATGGTCGCGATGGTTGCCGGGTGAGAGTGCAGCCCGCAATGTCTTTGTCTGAAAAAAGAAGCCCCGGAGCGCGATCGCTCTCACCCGATGCGCCCCGGAGCCCATGGGCTGAGGTTTCCCCCAGCCGTCCGATACCGGACAATTTTATGGCAGCCCGCAGCCTTAGGCGGCGACGAGTGCTCCGCCGCGCGAGGACTTCATGCGAGCGCGGAACTCCGTGGGCGACTCACTAGCGATGCGGCGGAAGCTGCGGTTGAAGTGCGACAAGCTCTGGAAGCCCACATCATAGGCAACCTCAGTGATGCGAGCCTCGGGGCGCATGAGCATGCGCTTGGCTTTCTCAACGCGGGCGCGGTTGACGAAATCGGTGAAGGTCATGCCCGTGGCGCGCTTGAAGACCTTGCAGAAGTGGAAGGGGCTGACGCTGACTTCGCGGGCGACGGTCTCAAGGGACATTGGCTCAGCGAGATGCTGCATGATGTAGGCCTTGGCATGGCGCACGGGCTCGGGTTCATGCTGAGCATTGGCGAACAGAAGGCGGTGAGCGCTTTCGCCGAGCTGGAAGGCGAAGGACTTCAGCAGTGCGAGAGCCGCTTCATAGCGCTCGGGTGCCATAACGGGGAGCTTGGTGAAGGCTTCGCGTTCAGCTTTGATTTCGGAGGCGCTACGATCACTGTCGAGCAGAGCCTTGGCGATAGGGGCGAAGTTTTCAGCGTTTGCAGGTGCGAGGCGGACACCACCCGTGCGAAGGACGGCGACGAGGGTTTTGCCAACACGAACCGGCACACGAGTATCGGCCAAGCCGGTCATGGAATACTTCGTTTCCGTTTTCGTTTGTTCCTCACCCTCGTGGGTAGGCTCCAGATTGAGATGCAGACCTGTCAGTTGCTCGTAGGCGGAACTGTAGGTGTGAAAGAAGTCGGTGCTGCTGAGGTTTTCGACGAGGCGGGCACGACTGTTGCTGCTTTGGGTGGGTGTCATAATGAGAGTGGATTGGGTTGACGGCTCCACTCTGCAAAGGCCCCCACTGCTCATCTATTGTTCACGGCTACGACACGATTGCTCATGGAGTCCCGCAATTTTGGTATAATGGAAACCATTACGCCACACGGCTCTCCACCCACTGAACGGCGTATCGAACCAAGGCCGGGCCATCAGTAATGCCCAGCTTTTCTTTGATGTGCGCACGATGGGCTTCGACCGTGCGTGCGCTGATATTGAGCTTGTCGGCGATGAGCTTCGTGGGCGTGCCTTTGCCTATCATTTCGAGCACTTCGAGTTCCCGATCCGTGAGCTGATCAACGCCTGTGCTGCCGGTCTTGCCGCGTTGGCCGGTGACCTGTTCCAACATGCGGCTGGCCATGGCTTCACTCACATAGATCGCGCCGCTGAGCACGCGTTGGATGGCGTTGATGAGGTTCTCCGCAGCGGTCTCTTTCATGAGATAACCACGAGCGCCCGCTCGCAAGGCACGCTCGGCGTAGAGCGACTCGTCGTGCATGGAGAGCACAATGGTCTGCGTGGTCGGATACATGGCCTGGATGTCCTTGATCAGCTCAAGGCCGTTCTTGTCAGGCAATGTGAGGTCCACGACGGCGAGGTCGGGCTTGAGCTTGCCGACGGCGACAAGTCCATCAGCTGCGCTACCTGCTTCACCACACACATCAAGGCCAGACTCCATGCTGATGAGCTGCGCAAGTCCATGACGCATGATCGGATGATCATCGACCAGGAGGATGCGCTTTTTCATGGGCTGGCTGGCGGGACGGGGAGAGCGGGAGCGAGGCATTGGACAACGGTGCCGCTGAACCGATCAGGAGTGACGGTCAGCGTGCCGCCGATCATGCGGGCGCGATGGCTCATGGTCAAGAGCCCCATGCCGGTGCCTTTGCCTCCGGCGTGATCGGGAATGCCGCGGCCATTGTCGCGGATGGTCAGGTCGAACATGCCATCGGTGAGCGCAAAGGTGATCTCGATGCGCTCGGCATGGCTGTGCTTGATCGCGTTGGCGACGCCTTCCTGGGCAATGCGGTAAAGCTGGATGGCCACTTTGTTGTCAGTGACATCGACGGGCGGATCGCAGCGGAACGGGCAGGAGACGCGGAAGATGCGCTCGGTGCTGCTGGCCAGATCGGCGAGCGCTGCCATGAGGCCGGAAGAATCAAGCACCACGGGCATCAAACCGCGCGACATCTCACGGGCACGGACGTTGGCATGTGTGATCAAGCGAGTGATCTCGGCGAGTTGCAGCGCCTCCGGCACATGGTTTGCCGTGAGGCGCTGATGAACGACCTTGGCGAGACAACCGATAGCAGCGAGCTGCTGGCAGAGATCGTCGTGCAAGTCCTGGCCGATACGTGCCTGCTCTTCCTCACTGATCGAGAGGATCTTTTCTTCGAGCTTCTTGCGCTCGGTTAGGTCGCGAATGATGCCAGTGAAGATGCGGCCATTGGGCAGCTTCACTTCGCCCACAGAGAGATCGAGCGGGAAGACACTGCCGTCTTTGCGCTGGCCGATGGCTTCTCGCCCGATGCCGATGATGCGGCGCTCGCCAGTTCTGTTGTAGCGGTCTAAGTAACCGTTGTGCTGGCCTCGATACGGCTCTGGCATGAGCATGGAGATATTCCGTCCGATCATCTCCTGACGCGTGTAGCCGAAAATGCGCTCGGTCGCTTCGTTCACGGTCTCGATGATGCCCCGTTCGCTAATGGTGATGATGGCATTGACGGCGGTTGCGAGCACGCCCTGGGCACGTTCTTCGCTGGCGAAGAGGGCATCGCGCACCTTCTCGGCCTCGGTCACGTCATGGCCCAGGCAGATCATTCCCACCCATTGGCCATCCTGATCGTGCGTCGGCTTGTAGAACCAGTCGATGGTGCGGCGGGTGCCGTCGCGCATGATCAGCGCGGCACGGTGGTTGGCTGGCTCCTGCCGTTCGGCGGCACCCATGCACGCATCGCGAGTCATTTCACGCTCGGGCAGGGGCACGAAGTCGGTGACCCAATCGTGACCGCGCTTCTCCTGCAAGGACCAGCCGGAGAGCCTGCTGACAGCGCCATTGAACCAGATGATGCGGCCCAGGCAGTCAAGTTCCACCACGAGCACATCAGCCGTGTCGAGCAAGTCATTGAGCAATGTGGCTGTGTCTGAGCCCGTGGTGTGCATGCCGCAGCCACATGGAGCCGCACCATTGCTATAGGCAAGGTCGTTGTGGACATGGAGCAAAGGATTTGCGACGGGCAAATCTTTGTCACTAGAGGCGATGACAGCGGGCGCGACGAGGCGATGGGCGGCATTGGCCACCGCAGTTCGGGATTTTCGTGCAGCTCGCATGAACAAGGTAAGTCTAGGAATTGGACGGCGGCTTTTCCTCGCCATCACCGCGATCCAGCTTCACAGCCAAAATCGAGCATGGTGCGTGATGAATGATCTTCTCTGCTGTGGTGCCGATGAGCAGGTGCCGGAGGGCGGACTTGCCGCGAGTGCCCAGCACGACGAGGTCGATCCCGTGCTGCTGCACATCCTGGAGGATGGCGTCGCGGATGTTAACTTGTTCAGCCACCACTGTCTTGACGGGCACGCCTGTTCCGTGGGCGAGAGGAGCAATGAACTGGTCCAATTCCTTCTGCCAGTGGCCGAGGGCTTCATGATCGGCATTCGCTTCGGGCAGAGGTGTGATGAAACCACCGTAGTCCAGCGCCATGGCGATGGCCGATTGATAAACGAACAAGCACCGCAGGTCCGCTTTGTCATTGGCCGCGAGGTGGAGCGCTTGTGAGACCGCCTTGGAGGCATTGTCGGAGAAGTCCACGCACGCCAGCACCTGCTTGAAAGGAGGCTCCGCATTGTGCCGGACGACGAGCACATCCACGGGCGAGTTGCGAATGCACTTGGCTGCGATGGCTCCCACGCGTGAGGCCTCCGCACCCGAACCCTTTGCACCCATGACCAGGAGATCCGCATCCGCTGCTTTGCACGCATCCATCAATTCCGAAAACGGATGCCCCACCCGAACCTCGGTCTTCACCAGGGTGCCGCCAGCGCCCGAGCTATCGACGAACTTCCTCAGCTTGGCCTCCCACTCGGCGCGAATGCTCGCCTCCGTCGTGGACAGTGCGCGTTTGAGTTCCTCGACCAGACGCTCCTCCATCACATGCACGGTAGTGATGGCAGCATGATTGAGCGACGCCTGTCGGACAGCTTCGCGCAGGGCGTGAAGGCACGACGGGGTGAAATCGACGGCAGCGATGATGTGTTTGTAGGCTTTCATAAGTGAGAGGCAATGATGGCACAAAGTAACCCGTCCGTTCCCGGCCTCCACACCACCCTTGCGCCGTAGTAGGCACTTCTTGCGGGCGGGTGAAGCCCTGTTTCGCGCAGTTTTTCGCCGGATCACCCAGGCGCACGCTTGAACAGCGGATCACAAATGCCTGCGCGGCATAGTTCCTGCTCATTTGCGGCTTGACGCTCTACAGGCCTTGGCGATTGGTTGACTCCCCTCTCCACTCCTCTTCCGACCCGTATCTATGCCCGACTGGGAACGCATCATTTGGATGACCTGCTATGTCCTGGTCTTCGCTGGCTTATCTGTTTTTGGTGCCCACCGGATAAAGGTTCTCTACCTATACTGGAAGCATCGGCCCGACGAGCCACGGCCCACGAGCGAGTTTCCCGAACTGCCACGCCTGACCGTTCAACTACCCATTTTCAATGAACTGAATGTGGTGGAGCGTCTGCTCAAGGCCGTCGTCGCGCTGGACTACCCTGCGGATAAACTCCAGATCCAGGTGCTGGACGATTCCACGGATGAGACGGCCGCCTTCACCGAGAAGTTGTGTGCTGAGATTGCAGCGACGGGACGAGACATTGAGTTTCGTCATCGGACTAATCGACATGGCTTCAAGGCAGGAGCCCTGGATGAGGCCATGCCCACGGCGACCGGTGAGTTCATCGTCATCTTCGATGCGGACTTCCTGCCCGCACCCGACATGCTGCGGAAAATGATCCACCACTTCACCGATGAGCGCGTGGGTCTGGTGCAGGCCCGCTGGGGGCACATCAACAAAAACTTCTCTCTGCTGACCAAGCTCCAGGCCATGTTCCTGGACGGGCACCTCGTGCTGGAGCAGACGGCACGGAGCCGTCACGGGGAATTCCTCAACTTCAATGGCACCGCAGGCATTTGGCGACGGAAGGCGATCACCGAGTCGGGCGGCTGGCAACACGATACGCTCACCGAGGACCTCGATCTCAGCTACCGGGCACAGCTTCGCGGCTGGCGCTTCATTTATCTCAAGGACGTGGTGGTGCCCGCCGAGCTGCCACCCGACATGGACAGTTTCAAAAGCCAGCAGCATCGCTGGACCAAGGGCTCCATCCAGGTGTGCAAAAAGATCTTCACGGATGTTTGGGACAGCGAGGAATCCTTGCCGATCAAGCTCGAAGCCACGGCCCATCTGGGGTCCAACTTCGCCTATCTGCTGACCCTCTGCACCCTGGTCCTCATGTATCCGGCGAACTTCATGTTCGGGAACTCGTGGGTGAAGGCCGTGCTCGTGGACATCCCTGTGTTTCTCTTTGCCTCGCTCTCCGTGATCGTCTTCTACCTCACCGCTCAGGGCGCGCAGACCAAGGGCGGCTGGTGGAAAACCTTGCCCTACCTGCCTTTGCTGCTCGCGCTGGGTATCGGGATGAGCATCAATAATGGCAAAGCGGTCCTTGAGGCCTTGCTCGGTCAGGAATCGGATTTTGTCCGCACGCCGAAGTATGGTGTCGAAACGCAATCGCAGATTCGCCAGCAGAAGCCCAAGTATGCCGCCGGCAAGTCGCTAGTGCTGTGGATTGAGGTCGCCCTGGCGCTGTATTTCCTCGGCATGATGGTCATGGCGGTGGTCCGGCACCAGTGGGCATCCCTGCCCTTCCTCGGTCTGTTTTTCTTCGGCTTCGCCTACGTGGCAGGTGGCTCCCTTGCCAAGCGGTTGAACATGGGTGCCTGGCTGCCTAGCTCTTCTGCGGCAACGTAAGGCCGGTCGCCGTGCTCGACTATCAGACGATCCTCAATGCTGTGCTGCCCGTGTATCTCACGATGGCAGCGGGAGCGCTGGCCAGGAAGTTGGGACTCCTGCCACGCGAGGCCGATGCGGGACTGCTGAGGCTTTCCGTCAATCTGCTCTTTCCCTGCCTCATCATCGAACGGCTGGTGGGAAATCCCGAGGTGATGCACGCTGGCCGCGTGCTCACTGCCGCAGCGCTAGGCTATGGCCTGGTGGCTCTGGGCATAGGACTCTGCTACTTCCTGGCACCCTTCATCGGACTGCGCGTGGGCGAAGGACGACGCACGTTCGCGATGGCAACTGGGATTCAGAATTATGGCTTCGTCGCGATCCCTGTCATCAGTGCGCTGTTCCCTGGAAAAGAAACGGTGGGAGTGATGTTTACCTTCACGCTAGGCGTGGAACTGGCGGTCTGGACGCTCGGTGTGGGCATCTTGACAGGGCTCTCGCACGCCCCCTGGAAAGCCGCTCTTAATGTTCCCGTCATCAGCATCGTGGTCGCCCTGGCACTGAATTTTCTGGGCGCTGCCAAGTTCATCCCTGAGGTGCTGCACACGACGATGGGTAATCTGGGGAACTGCTCCGTGCCTCTCAGCGTCGTGCTCATCGGAGCGTCGATTTTTGACATCTGGGGCCAGGAACGCATGAAGTGGATGGTCGCCGCTCTCAGCCCGGTGCTCAGGCTTGGGCTCCTGCCAGTCGCATTTCTGGGTGCCGCATGGCTGCTGCCTCTGTCCCTGGAACTCAAACGCGTGCTGGTGGTGCAGGGCGCGATGCCCTCGGCGGTCTTTGGCATCGTGCTCGCGCGACATTACGGAGGCCACGCAGCGACTGCTGTGCAAGTCGTGCTCGCCACCACTTTATTCAGCCTGATCTCCACGCCGCTCGTGATCGCCTTTGGAGTGAAGTGGCTGCACCTGTGGCCCTAGCCAGAGGTTTCAGGGGCTCTTCACTCGCGCCCAAATGCCAAGCCGTTTCTCCCGTGCATGGCGGGCGTGATCGCGCAGCTCGGCGAGGTAGTTCTCCACACTGCGTTTATCGTCTGGCAGGGGTGTGGTGATGCCGTCCACACGGGCAAATCCCTGGCGAACCAGGAGGTCCTGAAGGTAAGTCCAGCTACCCTTCTCATACTCCACCAGGAGCAAGGCATAGTAGCGATCCGTGTTCGGCTGCGCCTCCCAACGGGTGAGCAGATGAAAGGCGCGGGTTTTGAGCAGGTTCATCACATAGGCATAGGCTTCCTTGCCTGTCTGCGTCACGGCCGCCGGGCTCGCCTTGCCAAAAAATCGTGCCTGCCCTCCCACTCGCTGCGGGTGGGCCTCCGAGCTGTCCAGCGCATCGACGAAGTAGAGAGTGAACGTGAGCACCTCGCCGCCGATGCGGAACTGAAAGGCATCGGCCTCGCCGGATGCACTCGCGACCAGATCAGGATTGGGGAACGTGAGGAAGCGCTCCGACGGCTTCCGCAGAGCGCGGCCCGCTTGTTCGGCATCGTTCGCGACGATGGTCTTCTCTTCCTTCACGACGGGTGAAACGGCGACGGGAATCGCCACGGGTGCCGGACGCCCCGCTTTCAGGATCAAAGCGAGCACCGCCACTGCCAAAATGACAGCACATGTGATAGCAAGGTTGGTGATGGATTCGCGCGGCTGCATCGGATGGAAGAATCGCCACCTCCTATTTTTCCGAAGGAATGGAACGCATCCGATCCTTGAGGAACGCGGCACCGCGCTTCTGATCGGTCGCCTTCGCCAGATCGTCCAGGAACGCCGATTCCACTGGCATGCCCTTCTCCTTCATCATCTGGCGGAGGCCGATCATGATTCGCGCCCCTTCCTCAATGCTGGCGTCCATGCCTCCATTCTGCAGCGTCACCACGCTGGAGCCCACGGAGTAGGCCCTCAGCAAATCCAGCGCGGCCTCCTGTGACCGCGCGCTGATTTCATCCAAGGCAGCGGTCAACGCTTCGCCGGGGAAAATGATCTCGAAAATCGGACTCTCTTTCGAAAACGTCAGCAGCGCATCGGCGGACTTGCGTCCTGCGTCGGTCAGCGGCTCTTCCATGTAGGAGCGGCAGACCTTGAGCATCTCGGGCTTCAATGCCGGATAACGAAGGCATTGCAGTAAATTGGTGATCATCCGGTCAGCCTCGGGCTTCACTTCCTTTACCCTGGCCGTCGGCATGATGACGTTGAACTGCACGAAGTGGTCGTTGTAGATCAGCACTGCGAGCCACTGATTGATCGCCGGGACTAGCCCTGTCGCCGGACTTGTGGGAGCCAGATCAATGGTCATCGAAACAAACGGTATCTCACCCTGATCCCAGAGTGGCAGCTTCTGCTCTGATACCCTGCTCCTTCCCTGCTCGCCGTAGCCGCTCTGTTTGGCGATCGCTACCAGGTCATTGGCCAGGCTCTCCAGCTCCTTCCTGGCAATACCGACGACGTTGGGCTCGTTCGCCAGATTGATGGTGCAGGGAGCGATGATCACATCGGCTTTGAGGTTGCTCTCCTTCTTCGTGTAGGTGAGCGCTAGACCGGCCTGCCGGTTCTTATCGCGGTAGCCACCTTCCAACGTGAAGCCCTCCAGCAGTTGCGGAAACTCCAGCTTCGTTTCGGGATGAATCCAGGGCATTCCATCTTTCGATAGGTTGACCCAGGCATCCCCTTTTTCAGCTTTAACCTCAGCCTCCGCCGAAGCGCAAAAGGGCACAGCCAGACTCGATAACCAAAGAGCCAGGATCACAAAAGTCGTGTGAGTCAGACGGAACATTCGTTGAGTATGCACCAGCCTCCGAGAACGTCACATGATTTGCAGGAAAGCTCAGAGACACTGCCGGAATGGCTCCATTCTCATGAAGCCATCCGGTGTGAACGAGTTTGAATTTGAAGTGCAGAAACGCTGAACACGCCTCTCCTGCCTTCAGTGAAGTGAGACACCTCTAGCGCCCTTTCAAGCGCGATTTGGCAGCGGCTCTCTTTGCCGTGGGGGCAGTCGAAGGCTTAACACCTGTGCGCAACTCTTCTGCCCGCTTGAGACGGCTCGGCGGAACCACGGGTCTCTTGCGATGAAGCATCGAATGGATGTCCTTCATCGGATTCCAGACCACGGGCTTGGCCACAGAGGCACTGAACCAGCGGCAGCCGGCTGATACCCAGCGCTCGCGCCACTGCTCGTAGGTGATGCCTTGATCATCATCTGTGTATCCTGACTCGAAGCCGCAGGCAGGACAGATCTCGTGAGAAGCGCCGCCGCTGGGGGCACGCTGTGGCAACTTCAGAAAACGGTAGCCGCAGGCAGCACAGGTGTTTCCGTTGTTTTTCATGGGTAGGGTGTGTGGTTTGCTTGGTGGGGGAAAGTGGTGAGGGTCCCGGCTATCGGCTCAGTTGAGCGCCATTGACTGGGCGGCCCGGCTGGCGGTCCCAATAACTCGGGTTCGATGGCTTGAAGTAGGTTCGGGTTTTGCCTCGGTTGTCGAAGGCAGCAAAGCTCCGGGTTCTCGGGTCCCAGACACGCAAGGTGCGGTCCGAGTCGTCCCACTTCATCGGGAGACCTTCCCGTTTCGCACGCTGGAGGAACTGCCAGGCCTTGGCAGCGTAGTCGTCGGCATTCGAGGCAGCAAAATCAGCGCCGTGCCTCTCGAAGTGATCTTGGAGAGAATCGAGGTTACCCCATGTGGCTGAAGTGCTCGGTGCGGGCGGCAGTGCAGCACCAGGCTTCGGCAAAGGAGAAACCTTGGCCACACTAGGTGCAGACGGCTTGATCGTCTCCCTTGAGCCTTGGGCGATCACGGCCTTGGTGCCTTTGGTCGTGAAGGTTCCGGTGCCCAACTGCACCCGGGCGGTGCCGAAGGCAAAAAAGTATGTCGTTCCTTCCTCAAGACCGGACAATTGCACCGTGTGGTTGATTCCCGTGGCACCCTCGGCCCGATCAGCCAGGAACTTCTCGTTCTTGCCAAAGCTCACCTTCGTTCCACAAACGACATCCGTCTTCCACGAGATATGGGCCTGCGCGGCCTCCACCTTGACCTCAGGGCCTGACACGACCGTGACCGCGTGAAGAATGCCCATCTGGCAAGCTAAGGCGAGCAGCAGGGCTCGGAGTATTCGAGACGAAGGAAAAATCATGGGAGGAACGGGGGCGGGCTTTGACCATTCCATTTTTCCTACGTTCAATTTTTCCCGAAGGCTTATGACTGTTCCTTCGCTCTGCCCGAACTGGGCATCGAAACCAGCATTCCAGCGAACGCTGTGATCTCGGGCTCAAAACGAAGCCCACGACGGCATCACATGAGCACATCTGTGCAGTCCCCTCGCGACTGCGAAGCGGGGGACGATCAACCCCGCTTTGCACTCGCGCGGCGCAGGCGATCCATCACTGCCATGCCCACTCCCTGTTCGCTCACGGGTTCGGCGATGATCTCGTCAGCCCCGAGTTTGTCGAGTTCGCGCATGGCGTAGAAGAGGCGCGTGGCGCACTCGATGATCTTGCCTTTGCCAGGGCTGAGGATGTGGATGCCCGCCCAGTCGGTGAGTTCCAGGTAGCCATCGTCAGGATCACCACGATAGCTGAGCAAGGCGTAGCGCTTGCCGGGCTCGGGAGTGAAGTCATCGGGCTTGGAAATCAGGCGCAGCGGGGTGCGCGGTGCATAATGGCTGGCCATCGTGCCAGGGGCCTCAATGGCGGTGCCGTCGTCCTTGTCCTTCTTCTTGAAGGCATGTTTGACGGTGCCGAAGGGCTTCAGATCATCGGGCGTGATGGGGCCAGGACGAAGGATGGAGATGAGGGGCTTGGGCGATCCGGCCTCGACTTTGATGATCGTGCTCTCCACGCCGTGCGACGAGGCACCCGAATCAAGAATGAGAGAGATGCGGCCATCGAGTTCGGCCTTCACAGCGAGCGCGGAAGTGGGGCTGATGCTGCCAAAGCGGTTGGCACTGGGCGCGGCGAGCGGCTTGTCCACAGTGCGGCAGACGCGCATGAAGACGGGATCAGCACTCACGCGAACGGCCACAGTGGGCAGGCCTGCGGTGACGAGGTCGGGCACGACGGCCTTCTTGGGCAGGATGATCGTAAGCGGGCCGGGCCAGAACTTGTGCGTGAGATCGTCGATGACCTTGGCGATGTCCTCAGGCACCTCCGCCACGCGCTTGAGGTCATGCCGATGCGGGAGGTGGACGATGAGGGGATCAAAGGTGGGCCGTTCCTTGGCCTCAAAGATCTTGGCTACAGCGGTGGAGTTGAGCGCATCGGCGGCCAGTCCATACACCGTCTCCGTCGGCAGGGCCACCACGTCGCCAGCATTCAGCAACCGAGCGGCTTCGGCGACGGCAGCATTGAAAGTCTCGGGTTCGTCAGTGGGCAGGATACGCGTGGTCATGGAGGAATCGGGCGCGGAGACTACACGCGCTGGCCCGTGAAGCAATGGCTGATGGCCGGGCCTCAGGCGCGGATCGGCGGGCCGAACCAGACGTAGCACATGAAGTATATGATGACGCCGGTCACGCTCACGTAGAGCCAGATGGGCACCGTCCACTTCGCCATGCGCTTGTGCTTATCAAAGCGGTTCCGCAGCGCAGGCACGACGGTCATGATGATCATCGGCAGGTTGAGCACCGCCAGCGGGATGTGGGTGAGGAGGAGGGCGAAATAGATCGGGCGCGACAGCCCGGTGCCTGCGAACTGCACATGGCCAGCATGGTAGTGGTAGTAAAGGTAGCAGCCGAGGAAGATCGTGGAGAAGAGCAGGGCAATCGCCATGCTGGCGATGTGGGCCTTGCGCTGGCCCGCTTTGATCACGATGAGCCCGATGATGATGTGAATCAGGGCCGCAGCGTTGCACGCGGTGTAGATCTTGGGGAGGTCGAAGACGGTCATGGTTTGGCGAGTTCTTTTTCCCGATCAGCAAGGAGGTAGCCCAGGTCCTTGCGGAGGCGCTTCTTGGCAAGGCCGCGGAACTCGGGATCGGGGTTCATGATGTCATACATGCCGCGAAGGTGCCCAGCGTGGTCGATGAGGGCGATGCGCATGTCGTGATCGAACTTGTCCACCTCGCTGGTCTGCTGATCTTTCGGCTTCTCCTTCACGGCGAAGAATTTCACCACGTTGGTCAGAAACACGCGGATCATTTTTTGGTCACCGTTCACGAACCACCAGTCGTCCTTCACGATGTCGTTGGCATCCGCGTAGGCTTTCAAGCGCTCAGGGTTATCGGCAGGATCAATCGCGAAGGAGACAAACTGCAGCCCGGCGTGCTTGGGGGCGAACTCATCATAGATGTCCTTCATCTCCGCCACGATCTGTGAGCAGCCGACGGGGCAGGAGGTATAAACATGGGCAAAGACCATCACCTTGCCCTTGAGGTCGCCAAGGCGGACCTGCTTGCCGCTGCGCTCGGTGAGGCCGCCGGGGTAGCTTTCCAGCCTCGTGATGTAAGGCGGGCGGTCTTTGTTTTTCTCCAGGCTCTGGAGGACGAGGTAGTTGTAGAGCACCACCACGCCCAGCATGATCATGATGATCGGGACCCAGACGGTCCAGGGATTGATGGTCTTTTCGGTAGGCGGAGATTCAGGCATGGAGGCGGAGAAGTTACGTTTCCCAGGCTCGCAGGAGCACTCGGAAACGGCGTTTTGCTATGCGCCATCTGCTCCCAAGTATCCACTCAAAACTCAGAGATCGAGCGCCTTGTAGCAGCGGTGCTCGAGAACGCTCTCCTTCCAGCCCTTCACCTCGGGGCGCACCAAGTAGTAGCGCACATACCAGTAAATGGGCAGCACGGGCATCTCTTCCAGCATGAGCGTCTCGGCCTCGTGCAGCATGGCGTAGCGCTTCGCAGCATCGGCTTCTTTGGAGGACTGGTTGAGCAGTTCGTCGTAACGCGCACTGGCCCAGCCGGTGTTGTTGTTGCCATCGGTGGAACGCAGCGTGCCGAGGAAGGTCAGCGGGTCCGCATAGTCGCCCACCCATCCAGCGCGAGCGACGGCATAGTCCTTCTTGCGCTGGGAATCGAGATAGACCTGCCAGTCCTGATTGAGGATGCCAGCAGGGATATTGAGCTGCTTTTTCCACATCTCCTGGATCGCCTCAGCCACCGAGCGATGAGCTTCGCTCGTGTTGATCAGGATGTCGAATTTGGGGAAGCCCTTGCCATCGGGAAAGCCTGCCTCGGCGAGCAATCGGCGCGCTTCGTCGGGATTAAAGGCGACACTCTTGGGCGTCTCGTAGCCCTGCGCGCAGCCCGCTGGCGTGAGGCCCGTGGCGGGCTTCTGGCCGGCGCGCATGATGTTGCGGATGATGCTCTCCTGATCAATCGCCAACGCCAGCGCCCGGCGCACTCGCTTGTCATTGAAGGGAGGCTTGGTGGTATTCACGCGGTAGAAGTAGGTCGCGAGCGAAGTGGTCTCGCGATACACATCGGGCCGCGTCTTGTAGTAAGGAATGCGGTTCAGCGGGACGATCTCCGTGATGTGCAACTGGCCATCCTGGAAGGCTCGCTCCTCGGTGGCATCGGAAGAGATGGGAAAGAAGTGAATCTCGTTCAGTTTCACCGTCGTGGCGTCCCAGTAGTGCGGATTGCGCTCGATGGCCACGTAGTGCGTAAAGTGCCAGGCCTTGAGCTGGAAGGGACCATTGCCCACGTTGTTGCCAGGCTTGAACCACAAGGTGTCACGCTTCGTCATGCCGCCGAATTTTTCGATCACATGCCGGGGCATCGGGAACCACGCATAGTGCTTCAGCATCCCTGGAAAATACGGAGCCGGTCCCGTCAGGGTGAGCTGAAGCGTGAGATCGTTGATCGCCTTCACGCCCACCTGGGAGAAGTCCGTGAGCTTGCCCGTGTTGAACGCCTCCGCATTGACCAGCGCGTAAAGCATCTGGCCGTAGTCCGCCGCCATCTCGGGTGACAGGATGCGCTGATAGGCATACACAAAATCGTGCGCCGTCACAGGTGTGCCATCGCTCCAGGCACCCTTCGGCTGGAGGTGGAAGGTCCACTCGGTGAAGTCCTTGTGGTCCCAGCTTGCGGCAGCGCCAGGTGCATCCGCATCGGGATTGTCCATCGCCGGTGCCACCAGTCCTTCGAGCAAGGCCGCAATGACGTGGTGCTCGGGCATGCCATTGGCTTGATGAGGATCGAGCGTGGCGATCTCGGTGCCATTGCCCATGAGCAGGATCTTGTTCTTCCCAGCGGCGACCACGCGCTGCTCACGATGCTGCCGGCTCTGGTGAAAGGCCACGAGCGCGATGATCAAGGCGGCACACAGGCCGAGGCGGATGATCCAGAATTTCATGGCGCGGATCGTAGCGTGCTCGCTCTCACTTGCCAGCCATCAGATGCCCAACCACCGACGTGGAATCTCCCATGGAGCCAGATCAGCACACGCGCGTTGCCGGAACTCGACAGTGATCTCCGCCTGCGGCAAGCCGACATGCGCGACGACTTCCTGGCAGCGCTCGGGATCGCGGCTGGTCTGGCCGCGCACGTCGATCTTCGACACGCCAGTGGCCGTGCGCAGCTTGGCGGCAATCTCATCGGGGCACAGCTTGCGACCGGCGACGTTGATGCCAGCGCCGATGGACTCGACGAAATGCAAGCCGTCGTCCGCGATCGTGATGCGGTCGCACGTTTGAAAACGTCCCGCGCCAAAGCACTCGCCGGGCAGCAACTCGTCGTAGCCAAGGCCCACGGCGTCGCTTTGCACCTCGAGCCTGTCAGCGGCTTCGGCCTGCACACCAGGGAGCAAAGTGCCGAGCAAACTCGCGTCTTCGCGCAACGTCGCTGTCGCATCGTAAGCCACCGCGCCGCACTCGCTGGTGCCGTAGAGATTGTGCAGCTTCACGCCGTGCGCGTCGAAGGCGTGACGTTCCAGTTCGAGCGTGAGCGGCGAGCCCGCGCTGATCGCGAGGTCGGCTCGATCCAAGGCCACACCACCCATCAACCACGCACGCCAAAGCGCCGGAATGCCGGGCAAAAAGACGCGCTCGTGCTCACGCAGCGCCACATTCAGAGGCGCGGGAAAGGGCTCGGGCAGCCAGTGCATCGGCACGCCATTCAGCACGGTCTGCAAGACGGTCACGGTCAGCCCATACGAGTGCGCGGGTGAGATCGCAGCCACGCAGACATGATCTTCGTTCAAGCCCAAGGCATGGTGCAGACGATCCACGTCCGCGAGGATCTGCTGCCCCGTGAAGAACTGGCAGCGACGCACGCCCGTGCCGCCAACGGTTTGTTTAATGAGTGAGGTGCCCGCTGGGATGCCAGCGGCAGGCACACGCCGCGTGCGATCCTTTTCCACCACATGCACAGGCAGCCCGCGAGTGAATCCAGCGATGCAGGCCGTGAGCAATTCGATGGCACCGCCGCGCGCCAGAACGTGGTCGCTTTCGGCATGAAGTGTGCGCGCGAGTTCATCGAGCTGCGCAAAGGTGAGCGTGCCCTCGGCAAAATACACCGCGACAGCATCGCCGCGCGTATCGAGAACCTGTTGCCAACGCTTGCCACTCATTGTTAATCGAAAGGCCAGCCCGCTACAGTCCCGCCGCCTGCATTTCAAGCTCTGTGCCCTCCGATTCTCCACAACGTTTGCTCATCACCGGTGTCGGCATCGTCACGCCGCTCGGATTTGGCTGGCAAGAGAACGAGGCGTCCTTCGCAGCGGATCGAATGGTGTTTCGTCCGGTCGAGATGTTCGACGTGTCCGCGCGCATCGCGAAGACCGCGAGCCTGATCGACCTGCCCACCGAGCGGCTGTATAGAAGCCTGTCCGCGCGGCAGGAGGAGCGCGTGGATCGTGGTAGCAAGATGCTGCTGCTCGCGCTGCGCGAAGCCTTGAAACAAGCGAAGCGCGAAGACATGCGCGACGTGGACGCGATCGTGATCGGCACCTCCGCGGGCGCGATGCAACTCGGCGAGCGCTACTGCCGCAACGTGCGCGCGAGCACGAAACGTCAGCCAGGTCAGCTCACACTCGTGGAGCACTACCAGCCGCATCGGCAGATGACCACGATCACGAAGGAACTCGGCTGGCACGGTCCCGTGACGCTGGTCTCGAATGCCTGCGCCTCGGGTGCGAACGCGATTGGCATCGCGATGGAAATGATCCGCAGCGGTCGTGCGAAACGCGTCATCGCGGCGGGATACGACGCCGTGTCCGAACTCGTCTTCGCAGGCTTCGATAGTCTCCGAGCGCTCGCGCCTTCAGGCATTCCGCGACCCTTTGATGCCGCACGCGACGGACTCGCTCTGGGCGAAGGCGCAGCCGCAATGGTGATTGAAGCCGATGGCTTCACCAGCAACGACGCCATCGCCGAGGCGAGTGGCTATCACACCGCGACCGACCTGCATCATCTCACGCAACCCGATCCTGAAGGCAAAGCCGCGATCCGCACGATGACGGAGGCTTGTCGGCAGGCAGGCGTGCAGCCGAGCGAGATCGATTACATCAACTCGCATGGCACCGGCACGCCCTTCAATGACGTGGCCGAGGGCATGGCGATCCGCGCGTGGGCGGGCGATGCGACACCGGGCATTGCAGTGAGTTCCACCAAGTCCGCGATGGGCCACCTGCTCGGCGGCGCAGGCGCGGTGGAGGCGGTCATCTGCGTGATGACACTCAACGGCCAATGGCTTCCGGGCTCGCTCAACATTCGCGAACTCGATCCCGTCGCGACCTTCGATGTCGTGCGCAGCTTCCGTCACGCGAAGGTGAAGGTAGCGCTGACCAACTCGTTCGGCTTCGGCGGCACGAACGCAACCGTGGTGATGAAACAGGCATGAACACGGACGCACCACTCACCATTCGCGGCATCGGTGCCGTTAGTGCCGCTGGCTGGAGCGCGGCCGATCTCGTCGCTGCCGTGAAGACGAATCGCGAGCTGCCATGGATCGTCAGTGAGCGCTCGATTGGCTCGCGCGACTGGGAATGCCGCGTGCGTCCCGTCCCCGCGCCACCGCCGGAGAAGCACGTCAAACACCCGCGCCTGCGTCGTGTCAGCAACGTCTCGCGCTTCGCCATATCGGCTGGACTTGAAGCCCTCGGCAACGCGAAGCCGGAGTCGCTGGGCCTCATCGTCTGCCTCATGAATGGCTGCGTGGCGTTCACCAATCGCTTCTACAACGAAGTCATCGACGAGCCCGCGCTCGCGAGTCCGATCCTGTTCCCCGAGACCGTCTTCAACGCGCCCGCCTCGCATATCGCCGCCTACCTCGGCATCAGCGGTCAGGTCACCACCTTGATCGGTGAGCCGAACATCGTCGCCGAAGCCATGCGCATGGCGTCCGACTGGATGAAGTCGGGCCTCGTCGAGCAATGCCTCGTCATCGCCGCTGAAGAAGCCGACTGGCTGAGCACCGAAGCCGTGGGTTACTACGACAAGCGGCTGATCGTGACCGAAGGCGCAGGCGCGTTGCTGCTCGCTCTTGATGGCGATGGACCGCGCATCGACCAGATCGCGGGGCCGATGGCTTACCACTCGAATCGCGAGCGCGTGACGGCGCTCGCGCAACTCGCCAGCGCAACGACGCAGCCCGAGGGTGCCGCCTTGATCGACAGCGCCGTGGGCCTGCCACGGCTGGACAACGCCGAGCGCGAAGCGTGGTCGTGGGCCGGCGAGACAATCAGTCCGCACCGTGTGCTGGGCGAAAGCATGGGCTGCGCGAGCGCGCTGCAACTCGTGCTCGCTGCCGCGCTCGCGAGCGATGATCAACGCAGTTCCGTCGTCTCCATGCCCGGCACCAACACGGCGGCTTACGCCTGCGTCATTCAACCATGACCGCCGTGAGTGCTTCATCTCGCACACCTTGGTGGTTGTGGCCGCAGGTGCTTTGCCTCGATGCACCTCTGGTTGCGGTGTCGTGGATGGCAGCTCTGGCCAAGAGCCACCATCTGCGCTTGCAGCCTTCGTTTTATATCGGGCTCGGGCTGGTCACATGGATCGTGTATGTGCTCGACCGCACTGCCGACGCGATTTCTGGTCGGCTCCCGACACCTTTGACTGCGAGGCATGAGTTTTGCCTGCACCACAGAAAGCTGTTGTTGCGCGTGCTGGTGCCTGTTGCCTCCGGGTATGCGGTCTGGCTGTTTCTAACCGATATGCCGCAGGGCCTGCTGATTCAAGGATTGGGCTTGTGCGTGGCAGCAGCATTCTATCTCGCAGCATTTTCCGCCACCCATGGTGCGCTGAGAATCATGATGTTTGTTTTGGCCATGATCGCTGGGCTCATGCTGTTCGCATTGCTGCCAGCCCCTGGAAAGGTCCGCATCTGGCTGTCGGCCATGCTCGTGGTGGCCGTGGTCTCCGCACTTCGAACCAAGCCTGATGAGAAGCTGAGAGCCCTGGTGCCAAAAGAGCTGGCCGCTTCCTTATTGTTCACACTAGGATGTTCGGCTGGCGTGCATCTGTGGACGCCGCCCGAGCACGGCATGTTCTGCCACGAAGTGCAATGGTTCTGGGCGCTGGTGCTCATCAATCTGCTTGGCATTCAGTGGCGTGAGCGAATCCAGACACAGTTGTCGGCACCGCTTCCCTGGCCACTCATGCTGCTGATCGGAGGGTTGCTGTGCTTCACATTGCAAGCCTGGCTGTCCGAGACTGCAACTGTGGTGCGTGCGCTGGCTCTGATTTCCTTGCTTTCGGCGTCGGCTCACGGACTGCTTTTAATCATGGCACGAAGGTTGCGTCCTGAGTTATTTCATACTCTCTCTGATCTCGTTTTGCTGCTCCCACTCCCGCTTTTGTGGTGGCTGGGATAGGTGCACAGGATACGAAGCCAACACGACAAGATGCGCTGTCCCAGCTTTATGTATCGGCATGGACAAGCACTCCTCCCCACACCAGTGGTTGCTCGCCGCCGCTCTCGCGGTGTCTGCAACCGTGTCTCCCTTCACTCAAGCTGGAACCCCATCTGCCGCCAAAAATCCTGCCCCGGCTCCGGTCGCAGCTGCGAATTGGAAGGACAACACGATCTCCTCTGTTTCCAATCCGATCTTCTTTGAAGATCCGGTGATTCGTAACGAGGTCCGTCCGATCTTCGCCTATCATCGCATTGATGATGGCTTCATCACCGGCGGTGGTGAAGCCTATCTGTATGCGCTCCAGATCCGCCTCGCACTTACCGAGCGTCTGGCCTTCATCGCCACTCAGGATGGCTTCTTTGATGTCAGCCTCGACAATGGTGCAGGCCTTGACGGCTGGATGGACCTTGCCGCTGGCTTCAAGTATGCGCTGATTGATGATGCCGCCAACCAGTTCATCCTCACCCCAGGACTCACCTTCCACATCCCCACGGGAAGTGAAGAAGTGTTCCAGGGCAAGGGCTCCGGCGAATGGAATGTCTTCGTGTCCGCTGAGAAGGGCTTCGGCGACGCTCACCTCCAGGGCAATGTGGGCTTCCGCATTCCGAATGACTCGGACGAGCAGAGCACCATCCTGCACTACAGCCTCATGCTGGACTACCATGTGCATGACCTCTTCATCCCCTTCATCGTCGCCAACGGCTTCACCGTCGTCTCGGAGGGCAACGGCCTGCCGCTCGATTCCGAAGGTTACGATGTGATCAATTTCGGTTCGTCGCTCGCCGACGGCACCACTCAGATGACGCTTGGCGGCGGTTTCCGCTCACGCATCACGAAGAATATCGACTTCGGTGTGGCTTATGAAAAGGCTGTAATCAGCCCTGAAGGCCTGACCGACGACCGCTTCACCTTCGATTTCTCGATCCGTTTCTAATCGGCTGAGAACCGAAAAATAGTTCACTTCATGGTTCAGGGTGTGGCCCCTGTGTCCGGCTGAGTCGCCAGACACGGGGGTCATTCATTTTCAGGTAAATGGATGGAAGCAATCGCTTGGCTTGACTTTTGGGCCGCAGATTGCTTGAAGAGATGATTACCAAATCATGGGCGCAATACTTCGAATAGTGGAAACCGGCGTGGAACTACCGCTGGAAGACTTCAACCTCATCGGTCGGAGTCAGGATGCCACGATTCGTTTGCAGGACGGCGGCATCTCCCGGCAGCACGCCACGATTCGCCGCGAGGGCAATCATTGGTGGATCACTGATCTCGGCAGCGCCAATGGCAGCTACGTCAATGATGTGGCCCTGACCGCCGCACGGGCCATGCGCACAGGTGACCGTGTGCAGCTCGGCACGCTGGTCCTGGTCTTTGATCAAGATGACGATGAGGACGGTGCCTCGATTCACGGGATGCAGACGCAGATGCTGCGCTCCATGGCGCTGCCGGTGAAGACGATCAATGCCACGCTGCTCGTGGGCGACTTGCGCGATTTCACCCGCATCTCTTCCCAGCTCACGGCTGAGGAGGTGGCCAAGATGCTGCGCGAGTGGTATGCGGATTGCGAAACTATCCTCAAGCCACGCGGAGCGACGATCGACAAATTCATCGGCGATGGTGTCTTCGCCTACTGGCCTCGCGTGGATGCTAAGACTCACATCCAGGCAGCCGAGGCGGCGCGGATGCTGAGCAATCCCGAGGCGAGCAATTCGCTCACCCGCCGCTGGGTGCGGGAGAATCTCGGCATCGCCGTGAAGTGCCACATTGGTCTCCATGTAGGCGAGGTCGCGCTCGGAGCCATGGGCCGAGGAGTGAATACGGCGGTTGGCGAAGCTGTGAACGTGACCTTCCGTATCGAGAGCCTGACGCGGAAACTGGAGACTCCTGTGCTGATCAGCGAAGACTTCGCCAATGGCTGGCCAGGTGCCTCCGAGTATTTCGAGCCCGCAGGAACACACGAAGTGAAGGGCCAGCCCGAGCCGGTGGCCGTCTGGCGGCTCAAGCCTGATTCTCACTGAGATTGAATGGATTCAGCCCAGGTGCGTCAGAGAATTCCGATCAAAAACTCACTCACTGGTATGAAAACTTGGTTCAGTTCACAACTTTTTGGCGGTCTGGTAGCCGCTCTCGCGCTCAGTTCTTGCGTGATGCCTTATCCTCCAGGTCCGATGACTTCTCAGGGAGGTGTCGTCGGTGCGGTGACGGGCGCTGCGGCAGGAGCCATCATTGGCAATCAAAGTGACCGCCCGCTGGAAGGCGCGGCCATTGGTGGCGTGATCGGCGCGATTGCAGGCTCCGCTCTCGGTAATGCCAACGATCAGTATTACGGCCGACCCTACTATGCGCCGCCGCGCACCTACGTTCACCACCAGAGCTATTATCCGCCGCCCGTCGTGTATCGCAGTTACTCGTATGTGCCAAGCTACCGCTATGGCTACGGCTACAACTCTTGTGCGCCACGATACTACAGCCATCATCATCACTGCCGGTGAGCCTAGGCCGCGCTTGACGGCGCATTGTTTTGCAAGGAGCGGATCGCGCGCCCTGTAATGGAGCGCTCACTTGCTCCAATGCTTTCCGGGAACCTGCTCCAGACAATGGATTACTCTGTGGTGCAGCAGTGCATGCACTGCGGCATGTGCCTGCCCACATGTCCCACCTACATGGAGACCAAGCGCGAGCGAAACAGCCCGCGCGGACGCATCTCCCTCATGCGATCCATTGCAGATGGCGAATCGCAGGTGAACAAGGCCTTTGCCGACGAGATGTATTACTGCCTCGGCTGTCTGGCCTGTGAAACCGCTTGTCCTGCGGGCGTGCATTACGCGGACTTGTTCGATACCGCGCGTGCCGAAATCGAGCGCGCCGGTGCAGCAGGTCACGGCGAGCGCACCTTTTGGCGCTGGCTGGTGCTGGATGTGATTTTCATGCGACCACGGTTGCTGCGCTTCATCGGTGCCATGTTGCGTTGGTATCAAAACTGTGGCCTGGAGCGCCTCGTGCGTGGTTCAGGGCTGCTTCGTCTCGTGCCCGCCCATCTTCGCAAGCTGGAGCCGCAAACGCCGCGCATGTCGCCCACCAACTCGGATGACTTGATCGATGCTGTGGAGCGACCTGCGGTGAAGAAACATCGCGTGGGCTTGCTCACCGGTTGCGTGCAAGACCTCGCGTTCAGCGATGTCAATCGCGACACGGCAGACGTGCTGCTGGCCAACAACTGCGAAGTCATCACCCCGCGTGCCCAGCATTGCTGTGGATCATTGCACGCGCACAATGGCGCGGTGGAGTTGGCACAGGAGCTAGCACGGCTTCAGATCGACAGCTTCGATCTCGATTCGCTGGATGCCATCATCACCAATGCTGGCGGCTGTGGCTCGCACTTGAAGAAGTATTCCCACCTTCTGCACGACGATCCGTTTTATGCCGCCAAGGCGAAGCAGTGGGATGCCAAGGTGAAGGACATCCACGAGTGGCTGGTGCAGATCGGCATTCGAAAGCCGACGGCGGGGTGCGGACTCGACGAGGTGACCTATCACGAGAGCTGCCATCTCTGCCATGGACAAAAAGTAGTGAGCCAGCCGCGTGCCGTGCTCGCCGCCATTCCGGGTCTCAAGGTCATCGACCTGCCCGAGAGTAACTGGTGCTGCGGCAGTGCTGGCATTTACAACATCACGCAGCCCGAGCAGTCCGCGAAACTCCTGGATCGCAAGCTGGCCAACATCGCCAAGACCGGCGCACCCGCTGTGGCAACGAGCAACCCCGGCTGCCACCTGCAGCTTCGCTTTGGCCTTCGTATGCCAGGCACCGTGGAAGTCACTCAGCCCGTCAGTCTGCTCGCCGCTGCGTATCGTGGCGAGTAGCTACTTCGCTTTGCTTTTCGGGCCTTTCGCTTTGGCTTTGCCCTGTTGGGGTCCAGCGAATACGGGAGCGATCATTTCCTTGTCCCAGGCGGCTACCATGGCCTCAATCTTGGCCAGCACCTCGGGCTTCTCCCTCGCGAGGTTCTTCGATTCACCGATGTCATCAGCGAGGTTGTAGAGTTCAGGTGCCGCAGCCCCACCGCGAACGAACTTCCAGTTGCCCATGCGCGCGGCGTAATGGCCCTTCGGTCCCTGGCTTCGCCAGAAGAGCACGTCATGCGGCACGGCCTTGTTCTCGCCGCTGAGGAAGGGGATCAAGTTCACACCGTCGATCTTGCGATCCGCTGGCACCTGACCTCCAGCCTGGGCAATCGCCGTGGCGAAGAAGTCGAGCGAGATCACGGGCTGGTCATACACGCCGGGCTTCAATTTCGCTGGCCAGCTTACGAGGAAGGGGACGCGGATGCCGCCTTCAAAGACTGCACCCTTGGCCCCACGCAGAGGCGTGTTGTCGGCGAAGTTGGTCATCCCCTTACCCTTCACCGCGAGGTGGGGTCCACCATTGTCACTGATAAAAGTGATGAGCGTATTCTCGCGTTGCTTCGTGCTGTCGAGCTGGGCCAGAACCTTGCCCACGTTCTCGTCAAGCGAGGCGATCATCGCGGCATACGTGCGGCGGTTTGGGTCTTGAATGCTTGCAAACTTGGCCAGCCATTTCTCCGGTGCTTGCAGCGGTGTGTGGGGGGCATTGAAGGCGAAGTAGAGAAACCACGGCTGCCCTTGTGCGTGACGTTGCACAAAGGCAGATGCTTCATCACCGAATTGATCAGTGAGATAGGATTTCTGAGGCTCAGCGACTCCGTTGCGATCCAGGGGAATCAGATACTCAGGGCCAGCCTTGTCACCTGGGAAGTAAACATGGCCGCCGCCGAGGGCAGTGAAGTTCTCATCGAACCCACGCTTCAGCGGATGAAAATGCGGATGCGCACCGAGGTGCCACTTGCCGACGTGCCCCGTCGTGTAGCCGTTTTGCTTCAGGACTTGCGGCAAGGTGATCTGGTCGAATGGCAGCCCTTGCTTCGTGTCCTCCGGCAGCCACATCGGATTGTTCTCGTGACCGAAGCGATGCTGGTAGCGGCCTGTCAGCAAACCCGCGCGCGTGGGGCTGCAAAACGGATGTGACACATAGCCATTCGTGCAGCGCACGCTCTGAGCCGCGAGCGCATCGAGATTCGGTGTGGGAATCTCCTTGCTGCCCTGGAATCCCACATCGTTGTAGCCGAGATCATCAGCGACAATGAGGAGAACATTAGGCTTGTCCGCCGCGAAGGTGACGGACGCAAAAAGGCAGCAGAAGACGAGGTTCAGAGCGCGGTGGAGCATGGCCCGTGCTTAACGGGCGTGGCACCGCGATGTTTCACCCTCACTCCCCAGGCAGCTTCTCCGTCGGCCAGGTCTCCACCCACGGCAGGCCGTAGGCGTTGAGGTCCGCCATGAAGGGATCGGGGTTGAGTTGCTCGACATTCCACACGCCGGGCTGGCGATATTCGCTCGGGTTCGTGAGCAGCTGCCGCGCGGCGATCATCGCGGGCACACCAGTGGTGTAGCTCACGCCTTGGGAGTTCGTCTCCTTGTAGCACTCCTCGTGGTCGCAGATGTTATAGACGTAGTAGCGCTTCGGCTGGCCGTCCTTGCCCGTGCCTTCGATCCAGTTGCCGATGCAGGTCTTGCCCTTCGTGTCCGCGCCCAGTGTGCCGGGTTCAGGCAGCAGTGTCTTCAAGAACTCGATGGGGATGATATCGACGCCCTTGTGCTTTACCGGATGGATGCCGGTCATGCCCACGTTCACGAGCACTTCCATGTGCTTGATGTAGGCGTCGCCGAAGGTCATCCAGAAGCGCGCACGACCGATGTCGAAGTGCTTGGTCAATGACTCCAGTTCCTCGTGGTAGAGGCAGTAGATGTTCTTCGCGCCGATGCCGTCCGGGAAGGAGAAGCTGCGCTTGATCTCAAGCGGCTTGGTTTCGATCCACTTGCCGTCCTGCCAGTAACGACCGTTCGCGGTGACTTCGCGCAGGTTGATCTCGGGATTGAAGTTGGTGGCGAAGGCCTTGCCGTGATCGCCCGCATTGCAGTCGAGAATGTCCAGCGTGTCGATCTTGCTGAAGTGATGCTTCATCGCATACGCGGTATAGACATTCGTCACGCCCGGATCGAAGCCGCAGCCGAGCAGCGCGGTGAGGCCGGCATTCTTGAACTTGTCCTGGTAAGCCCACTGCCAGTGGTATTCGAACTTCGCCACGTCGCGCGGCTCATAGTTCGCGGTGTCGATATAATGCACGCCTGCTTCGAGGCACGCATCCATGATCGTGAGGTCCTGATAGGGCAGCGCCACATTGATCACGACTTCAGGTTTGAAGCTCTGCAACAGCTTCACCAATTCGGGCACATTGTCCGCATCAACGGCGGCGGTTTGAATCGGACGCTTCAGTTCGGCGGCGATGCTATCGCACTTCGCCTTTGTGCGTGAGGCCAGCATGATCTCTCCGAACACGTCGGGAAGTTGAGCACACTTGTGAGTGACCACGCGGCCTACGCCGCCAGCGCCAATGATGAGAACACGATGAGACATGGGCGCGGAGTGTAGCAGACCCGCCGTGAATGCAAGCAACACCACTGGCACTGAATCATCATCTCATGAACACGCGTCCACATGCATGTGCGTGACGCTTGTGACATTTTCGTCTCGACACATCCGCACGGGATTTGATACCACCTCGGACCTTATGAAGTGCCACCTCCTCCCCTTGTTGTCAGTCATTGCGTTGCTGACCTCCTGCGGTTCGGTCTCGACCGAGAAGCCATCGTCCCTGAATCCCATTGCTGCGGGCAAAACCTTCCAGCGCGTGCTGGTGAATGATTTCACCCACACCGTCCCTGATGATGACGGCACGACACCCATTGCCGCACGCAAATTCTCCGATGAAATCGCCAACGCCATTCGCAAGGCCAAGCCCGCTGCCGCCGTGGCCCGCAGTGGCAAGGGTGGTGCTGGAACGCTGGTCATCTCAGGCGAGGTGACGCGATACATGGAAGGGAATGCAGCACTGCGCTTGTTCATCGGCATGGGCGCAGGTAGTTCCTACTTTGATGCCAACGTTTATCTAGCCGATGGAGCGACGGGGCAGAAGCTCGGCACCATCAGAGTGGATAAAAACAGCTGGGGCCTCGGTGGTGGGATCGCAGCCACCCAGACGGTCGAGCACTTCATGAAACTGGGCGCGAAAAAGACCGCCGACGAAGCGGTGAAGATGCTGCGCTGAGACGAAAACTCTCCCTGACAGGGCGCGGCTAGCTCTCGAAATATGTGTAGCCGCGCAAGCCTGCCTCGAAGGCATTCATGATCTCGCGACGCTCGGCGGGCGTGATGCGCTTCGAGGCTACGGCGCTCTCGGCCAGATGGCGGAACTTCGTCACCAGCGCCTTTGGATCGTATTCCACGTAGCTGAGCACCTCGGCCACGGTGTCGCCTTCCAGCTCGTTGCGATACTTGAGCTTGCCCGTGGTATCGAGGCTGACGCTGACGACGTTGGTATCACCCAGGAGGTTATGCAGATCGCCGAGCGTTTCTTGATACGCGCCGACGAGGAACACGCCGAGCATGTAGTCATCACCGTTCTCGGGGTTCACATCGTGCAAAGGCAGGCTGGGATGCAACTCGCCGCCGTGGGCGAACTTGTTGATCTTCCCGTCGCTATCGCAGGTGATGTCGCTGAGCACCACATTGCGCGTGGGCTTTTCCTTCAGCCGATGAATCGGCATCACGGGGAAAATCTGGTCGATGGCCCAAAGGTCTGGCAGGCTCTGGAACACGCTGAAGTTCGCGTAGTAGTAATCGGTGAGCACATGCTCCAGACGCGACATCTGGCCGATGTCACCGCCTACGGCCTCGATCTTCTCGCTGATCCAGCAGAGGATTTTCCAATACAACTCCTCGCCCTGCGACCGAGCACGCAGCCGCACTTTGCCATAGCTGAACTCGCTGCGGAGTTTGTCACGGTAATACACCGCGTCGTTGTAGATCTCTTGGAGGCGTTCGCGCGTGAGCTTCTTGATGCCCGTTGCCAGTTCGGATTTCAGCGCATCAAGATTCTGCAGCAACGGCGGAGAGTCCTCGTCCACCTTGATGTCGCCATTGCCCTCGAAGCGGTTGATGTCCAGGATGTTCACCACAAGCACCGAGTAGTAGGCGACAATGGCGCGACCCGATTCCGTGATCAGATCGGGATGAGGCACAGCGGCTTCGTCCGTGACCTCGGCAATGGCTTCGATCACATCGGCGCAGTATTCCTTGGTGCCGTAATCGGAGCTGCCAGAGCTGCTGCCTTTGAGGCCATCGTAGCTCACGGCCAGACCGCCACCGAGATCGAGGATGCCCATGCGCGCCCCTTCCTGCACGAGGCCGACATAGACGCGTGCGGCCTCCGTCGCCGCACTGCGGATCGCGCGGATGTTCGGAATCTGCGAGCCCTGGTGATAGTGCAACATGCGTAGGCAATCGAGCATGCCTTCCTCGCGCAGATGATCCACCACGCGCATCACCTGCGAGATATTGAGACCGAACACACTCGCGTCCCCGCCGCTGCCCGCCCAGTGGCCAGCGCTTTCTGTAGAAAGGCGGAACCGCACACCGAGTGTCGGACGCACGCCCATCTTCTTCGCACGCTTCAAGATGAGATCCAGCTCCGTGGGCATCTCCAGCACGAGGATCACCTGGAGACCCATCTTCTGGGCATAGAGCGCAAGGTCGATGAACTCCTCGTCCTTGTAGCCATTGCACACGATGTAGGCCTGCGGGTCGTGCATGTAGCCGAGAGCCGCGATCAGCTCCGGCTTGCTGCCCGCTTCCAGACCGTAGTGATACTTGCGACCGTAGCGCGTGATCTCCTCGATGACTTCCTGCTGCTGGTTCACCTTGATCGGATACACCCCGCGATACACACCCTGATACTTCGCCTCACGAATCGCGCTGGCGAAGCCTTCGTTCAGCTCATCAATGCGCCAGCGCAGCAGATCGCCGAAGCGGATCAGCACCGGCATCTGCGTGCCGCGATCCCGCAGGCCGCTCACAATCTGCGCTAGACTGACGGGCTTGGTCTTGCTGCCGTCTTTGAGGTTTACCACCACCTCGCCCTTCGCGGATACATCGAAGTAACCATGTCCCCATTCGCGAATGCCATAAAGGTTTGCGCTATCGTCAACGCTCCAGGCAGGAGCTTTCGAGGAGGGACGTCTTTCCATTTCGTGTGATTGGGGGCGGGTTAGTTTGAGCGCGCGATTATGCGACCCTTTGCCGGAAAGGAAAGCAACGTTTGATGTCCGTGCGCAACGGAGCCCGCTACTTGAGCTTCTCTTTACCAACTGACAGGACACTGACTCACACTGACCTCCGATCACCGACGAGGCAGCCGAGACCTGTGATGCTGGAGTGTCAGTGTCAGTCAGTGACTATAGACTCAACGCGTCGGCAAGATCACACGCGAGGCATACTTTGAGTCATGCCAGATCGTGTTGATCGCCGCTGGACCAGGCTCGGGCACGAAGTTCGTGATCGGGTCGCCGGTCTGCGGATTCGGCTCATAAAATGGAGCACCCGTGCTGGCGATGGTGACGCGCACGCGGTGGCCCTTGTTGAAGATGATGCTCACCCAACCGATGTCCCACGACAGCTTCGCGACTTCGCCGGGCGCGAGCAACTTTTGATGACCGAAGCCCTCGCGGTAGCGCGCGCGCAGCGGGTAATCGACCAGCAGCATCGAGCGACCATCGGGATACACATCGGTCACGCGCAGAACGAAGTCCGTGTCCTTCACCGTTGATGACACGAAGACCTCCGCCTTGATGCGACCGGTGACTTCCATCGGCTTATCGAGCACCGCACTCGTCCAGGTGCGCACTTCGCTTTGCTCTTCAAAACCACGCGCATCGCGAGCGCCGGGAAAGCCGGTGTAGGGCAGGCTCATCGGACGCGACGGATCGCTCGCATACGACGTGCTTGCGTTCGCCGCGCTAGCCTTGCTCGTGTTGATCGAACCATCGGGTTGCAGGAACCATTCGACCTCCGTGGCGGACGGCGGGAAGTCCTTGTCCTCACGCCACACATTGCCCGGAGCGCCAGGCTCGCCACACGCGCCCATCACGTAATACTTCACCACGGGGTCCTTCTCGATGCCATTGTCCTCGCCTTTCAGGTAGTGATTGAACCACTTCACCATGTGCGGATACACATCGAACATGGCGTTCTCCGGGAACACCAGTTCGCCGATCTTGTTCGACTTCGGATATCCGCCATGCAGCCAGGGGCCAATGATGAGCTGCTGCTGACGGCGTGAGTTGGGGCCGCCCTTCGTGTTGCGTCCGATGAAGCTCGCCACGCTGCCCTGGCACATGAAATCGAACCAACTGCCGATGGTGAAACACGGGTAGTTCATCTTGTCGAAGTGCAGCGACGCATCCTCATCCTTCCAGTAGTCGTCGTAATCGGGATGCGCGTCCCATTCGCGCAGCAGGTCATCATTGTCAGACGGCACCCGCGCCAGCTTCTCCTGGCCTTTGAACCGCAGCGGCTTCGTGAGTCCACCGATGCGATAGCCTTCTTGATACAGGCTCAGGCCCGTGTCCGTCATGTATTGCGCCACCAGATGCGGCGGCTGCGTAACAGCCAGATAGTTCTGCGCATAGCCCGCCTGCGATCCGCCATACGTGCCCACCTTCCCCGTGCTCCACGGCTGCGTGCCGAACCACTCGCACAGGTCATAGCCATCCTTCAGCGGCCCCCATTGCAGCCCGCGATAACCGCGATACACGCCCTCGCTCTCGTGCGTGCCACGGTAGTTCACCAGTGCGATGACGAACCCATTCTCCGCAAACCTCGCCGCCGCCTTGCGCGACCCCGCGCTGCTGATGTCCGCGTAGCGTTGCTCGAAAATCACCGGCCACTTCTTCCCCTCCCCCGGCGGGAAGAACACATACGCCGACAGCCGCTTCCCATCGCGCATCGGAATCATGAGATGTTCCTCACGCACCGATCCGAAATCGATCTTCGGCTCGGCGGCATCACTGACGGCAACAAGACAACAACAAGCAACAAGGAGAGTGCGCATCCTGCCCATACGCGCGCAGTCAGGAGGCTCGTTCAGCGGAGAGCGGGTTGGGTGCTCACACGAAGACACCACGGTCACAGGGGACGAGCGTCATCGTGTCGTTGCCAATGATGTTGATGACCTTCACGGTCACAGTTTAGCGGCCGGTCTGGCATAGACATGCGGGGCGGTAGTCGGTTCAAGGTCGCAGTCCTGGCAAGTGCGGAAGCTCTGCCACTCGTTCTCGAAGATCTAGGCCCCGGTCCAGCGCTCAAGCGAACTGCTTCTCTAAACCATTTCTGACAACGGAGGCTTATCTCTCGGTTACGGAGAATGTGAATGCTTGAGGCGAGAGTCGATCTACACCGTGATTCGCCGATTCCGCGCCGTGATGGGCCAGCGATCAACGACTTTCATCTGATCAATGATGAGCGCCTCGCCGTGCATGGAGACGCTGGGGCACACATGGCGGGGAATGCCGTGGAGGGCTTGGCCGATGAGGAAGCGTTCGCGCTGATCGACCTTCATGACGAGGTGCTCCTCGCTTTGCATGAGGAACTCGGCTTCGGGAATCTCCTCGAAGCGGACGCGCGGATGTGGGTTTTCGGGGGCGACCGATTTGTGGCCGAGATCGACGGTGATGCGGTCGGTGCCGGGCTTGCTGACCACGCGGGTGAGCAGCACGGCGGCGGGCTGGAAGGGCAAATCGTCGAGCTTGTCGCCGTAGCCGAAGTCCCACAGCACGGTCGTTCCAGGGCTGAGCGTGCGATCAGCGTGCTGCGCATGGATGCCAAACGTGGGCGAGCCACCGGCGACGAGTTCCTTCACGATAAGGCCTTCACCTTGCAGTTCTTTTTTGAACTCGAGGATCGGAGCAAAAGCTTCGTCACAGAGCCGACGACGCGTCTCCAGATCGGCGTCGTGGATGTGGCCATCGTAGGCGTGAAGACCTGCGAGGCCGACTCGGGGCGTCTCCTTGATCACCTTGGCCAGCATCTTGGCCTGGAAGCCGGGAACGATGCCGGTGCGGGACATGCCGCAGTCGAGTTCGAGGAAGACGGGCAGGTTGACCCGGTGCTGCTGAGCGGCGGCGGCGATGTGGCGGATGGTTTCCTCATCGTCAGCGATGGTGGAAAAACGCACGGTGGGGAACTTCGCTGCCAGTTCGGCCAGGCGGTGCGCATTGGCACCCACGGCCGGCATGGCCAGCATGATGTCCGTGCCGCCCGCATCGGCGGTCATCTCCACCTCGGCCACGGTGGAGCATTTGAATTTCGTGATGCCCAGCTCCACCTGGCGCTGGATGAGCTGGCCGCACTTGTGCGTCTTCACATGCGGGCGCAACCGCTCAGGGCCGCCCGCGATCTGGAGCATGAGCTGTAGGTTGTGCTCGATGCGTTCGCGATAAAACAGCAGCGCCGGAGTGGCGATGTCAGCTTCGTTTTCGATGTGGAACCAGGCGAATTCGGGCAAGAGCATAGAGGCAAGGGGGTGGGGATTCGAGCAAGGAGCAGGGAGCAAGGAGCAGGGAGCAATCAGACGAGGAGGCGTTGGCGAAAGGCTTCGATCATGCGGCACAACTCACTGAGTTTGGCGGCAAGGGGCATGGTTTCGTGTTCTTCCAAGTGATGGTGGAGGCTGAAGAAGAACATCATGTTTGCATTTTCGAAGGCGGAGCGCTTGGCGATGTTGAGGAAATTGGCGAAGTCGCGATCCGAAGCACTGCCGGAGCCTTCGGCGATGTTGTTCGAGATGCTGAGTGCAGCACCTCGAAGCTGCTCGGCAAACTTCCACTTCTTCTGCTCATCAAGCCGGTCTGCCAACACACAAAGCTCACCTCCAATGGCAATGGCGCGCCGCCAAATCTCAAGATCTTCGAATCGGAACAGAGTCATAACTTCTTTATCAAGTGGTTAATTTACGGTCCGTCGCTCCAAGCTCCAAGCTCCAAGCTCCATGCTCCATGCTCCAAGCTCCAAGCTCCAAGCTCCAAGCTCCATGCTCCATGCTCCATGCTTCAGGCAATTTCGAAGATCCCCTCAATCTCCACCGCGATGCCACCGGGCAGCCCGCCCATGCCGACGGCGCTGCGGGCACCGATGCCGTTCTCCTCGCCCCAGACCTGGGCGAAGAGTTCGGAACAGCCGTTGATCACCTTTGGGTGGTCGGGGAATTCGGGGGTGCTGTTGACCATGCCGAGCAGTTTGATCACCCGCTTCACGCGGTCGAGGCTGCCAAGTTCCTGCTTCAGCGTGGCAAGCATGGCGAGGCCCGTTTGCTGGGCTGCCGCCTTGCCCTCGTCCAGGCTCAGATCGTCGCCCACGCGGCCGGTCAAGTAGGTGCCGTCGGAGCAAAAGGGACCGTGGCCAGAGACGTAGGCGATGTTGCCGACGATGACGACGGGCTTGTAAACGCCACCGCGAGGCGGAGCGGAGGGAAGTTCGAGACCTAGTTGCTGGAGGTTGGATTCGGCGGACATGGGGCTCGATGGAAGACGAAACGCGTGTCCAGTGCCAGCAAAAACCATCCTCGTTTCGTGGCACGGGTTGTGCGGAGTTCCTGCTGGCACGCCTTCGCTCACTCGCTAGACTCGCGCCTCCCCCACCCCGATTCTCTCATCATGCCCCGTCTCATCGAATACCGTGAAGCCATCCGTGAAGCCCTGGACGAAGAGCTTGCCCGCGATCCTATGGTGGTCGTGATGGGCGAGGAAGTCGCGCAATACAACGGTGCCTACAAAGTGACCAAAGGCCTGTGGGAAAAGTGGGGAGACAAGCGCATGGTCGATACCCCGATCAGCGAGGCCGGCTTCATCGGCATGGGCATCGGAGCCTCGATGCTCGGCGTGCGGCCCGTGATGGAGCTGATGTTCTGGAGCTTCTACACCGTGGCCTGGGATCAAATCGTGAACAATGCCGCGATGGTCCGCTACATGTCCGGCGGCAAGATCAACTGCCCCATCGTCATCCGCGGCCCGGCCAATGGCGGCACCAATGTGGGCGCGACGCACTCGCACACGCCCGAGAACATCATGGCCAGCTTCCCCGGCATGAAGTGTGTGGTGCCCTCGAATGCCTACGACGCCAAGGGCCTGCTCAAGGCCGCCATCCGCGACAACGACCCCGTCATGTTCATGGAGAGCACCAAGCTCTACGGCGAGAAATGGGATGTGCCTGCCAATGAAGATCTGCCCAATGGCGAACTCGTGATCCCGCTCGGCGTCGCCGATGTAAAACGCGAGGGCACCGACCTCTCCTTGATTGCCCATGGTCGCGCCGTGATCACCTGCCTGGAGGCCGCCAAGCGCCTGGAAGAAGAGCACGGCATTCACTGCGAAGTCGTCGATCTGCGCACCATTCGTCCGCTCGATGAGGACACCATTTTTGACTCCGTGCGCAAGACGCACAAGGCGATCTATGTCGAGGAAGGCAAGCCCTTCTGCGGCGTGGGAGCCCAGATCGCCTACATGATTCAGGAGCGCTGCTTCGATGACCTGGATGCTCCAGTGCTACGCGTGAATTCCCTCGACGCCCCCGCCATCTACAGCCCGCCGCTCGAGAACCTCCAGCTCCCCTACGCCGATGTCATCATCGAGAAGGCGCTGAGTATTGCCTAAAGCGGCGCTCATGGAAGCATTCGGAACCACGGACGAACACTCACCCGACCCTCACGAGGTCCGTGTCCTGTCAGTGTCAGTTAGTTGTGAAATGTAAAGGCTCAGCCCGTCCTCGCAGTCTGCTGAAAGGCGAGTCCCTGCCCTCGAATTCTTCTCACGAATCGCTCTTCCACCCTTTTCGCCTCGTCTTGTGGCAGAGCGTTTGGGTAGATGGGTTGCGATAAGGAGGTCATACCAAGCGCCTTCGGAGCAGGGTCTTCCAGACTTGGCAGCAGTGAGGAAAGCCCCAGAGGATAAAGGCGTCAGGGTAAGGGGAGGATCTGCCGTTGGCCTTGATGCCGAAGGCATCGAAGAGATTAGCCGGGGGTCGTGCGAGTGAAGCGAGCACCACCCCCGGTAGCTACGTCAACAAAGCGCATCCTGAAGGGATGCCAGAGCCGTCGTCGAAGCCATACGCTGGGTTGCACAACGCCTCTACGACACCTTTCAGGGTCGCATTCACCTCTGGCTTTTCCGGGGGGCGTGCTCGTGAGACTAGCACGACCCCCGGCTAATGGCTGCGATGTCTCTGGCATCCAGCGCCTGGCAGACCCGGTTTCAAGGGTGTTTGGTATGGCGTCACGGACGACCCATAATCACATGCCTTTGATATGAGGTCGGCACTCGTCTCGACGGTGCGGTGATGAGGGTGCTCAAGGCGATGCTCGCCTCGGTCATGAGAATGAGACTTGGCTTGTGCGGATTTGCTTCCTAATGTAGCGACCAGACAACTCATATGAGAATCACTATTCACTCCCTGAGTGCGATCATGCTGGCAGCCCTGGTGGCAGGACAAGCCTGGGGCGTGGACGCAGGACCAAAGCTGGAAATCCTCCTGCCTGGAAAGACCGTTCCGGAACTGCCCGCGCAGAATGAGGTCGTCGCCTGGGGTGATAACCAAGCTGGCCAAACTACCGTGCCCGGAGGCCTGAGCGGCGTTGTCGCCGTCTCGACAGGTTACTATCATACAGTCGCCCTCAAGCAGGAAGGCAGCGTCGTTGCTTGGGGTTCCAACTACGAAGGCCAAACCAACGTGCCTGCGGGCCTGAGCGGCGTTGTCGCCATTGCCGCTGGTGGCTTCCACACGGTGGCGCTCAAGCAGGATGGCACCGTCGTCGCCTGGGGGCACAACATCTACGGCCAAACTAACGTTCCCACAAACTTGAGAGACGTAGTGGCAATCGCCGCAGGCGGTTACCACACTGTAGCACTCAAACGGAACGGAACTGTCATCGCCTGGGGTGACCATGACGTCGGCCAAACCAGTGTGCCCACAGGCTTGAGCGGCGTTGTCGCTATTGCCGCAGGCGGTTACCACACTGTAGCGCTCAAACAGGACGGAACTGTGATTGCCTGGGGTGACCACGACGTCGGCCAAATCAGTGTGCCCGCAGGCCTGAGCGGCGTAATGGCGATCACTGCTGGCGGCGATCACACAGTGGCACTCAAGCAGGACGGCACTGCCATTGCCTGGGGCAAAAACAGCTATGGCCAAGCCACCGTGCCCACAGGCTTGAATAACGTGGTCGCTATTGCCGCAGGACATGTTCACACGACGGCACTCAGGCAAGATGGCCGCATGGTTGCCTGGGGCTACAACGGTTACGGTCAAACCGCCGTGCCGACTAGCTTGTCTGGCGTAGTTGGCATCGCTGCAGGGGGCAATCAGACAGTGGCACTCCGCCCACGAGGGCCAATAGCCTTTGGTTCCGTCAATGCCGGTCAATCGGCAGAGAGAACCGTCACGCTCAAAAGTATAGGCTTGGCCAGTGCCTCAGCGCTGTCGGCTACCATCTTGGGTCCATCGACAGAGGGGTTCAGCATTGTTGGCGCACCACTTCCCAGCTCCTTGGCGACGGGTGAAACGGCAGAAGTCAGGGTGCGTTTCACCGCAGATGCTGCTGGCGATTTTGGCAAGCAGCGAACTGCCTGGTTGCGAATCACGAGCAACGACCCCGACTTCAACCACTACTTGGTGCCGCTCACCGCCACCGCCGTCACACCTGAGATCGTGGTAGAATCTCCTGTCTCGCTGGTGGATGGCGCTTCACTGGAGTTCGGCACGGCTCTTGTCCAAGAACCCGGACTCACCCGCAGCTTCACGATCAGAAACACGGGCACTAGCCATCTCGACGGATTGGCCATCACTGTGGATGGAGCGTATGCCGCCGATTTCACGGTCAGCGCTTTGACCTCAGCGCAGATCGCCGTGGGTGGCAGCCAAACTTTCACTGTCACCTTCTCACCACAGGCGGCCGGGTTACGGAGCGCCGCCCTGCACATTGCCAGCAATGATCCCGACGAGAACCCGTTCGACATCGCGCTTTCGTGCCAGGCCAGTGGCATGGACATCCGCTTCGCCGGGGAAGACGGCGCGCGCGTAACCCGCCCCGTGCAAGCGATCGACCTTGGCACGCTCGATAGTGGAACCCAAGTGGAGCGCAGCTTCACGGTGCGGAACACCGGCACGCAAACCCTCACGGGTTTCCACCTCGCTATCAGCGGTGCGGACCCCAGCCAGTTCACGGCAACCTCCGCGCTGCCTAGTTCCCTGGCTGTGGGAGAGAGCTTCACCTTCACACTAAGATTCGTTCCCCTCTCCGTTGGCACCAGCAGGACCACCACCGTGTTTCTCCTCACCGATCAAACCGAAGAGGAAGCCGTGGAGCTAAGCTTCACCGTCACCGTGCGAGCGCCGCAACTAGCAGTGAGGGATGCTGCTGGCAGAGCTGTTGGATCGGCTAACGCCGGGAATACGGTCCTCGCCTGGGGTTCCAACTACTATGGCCAGACCAACGTGCCCGCAGGCCTGAGCGGCGTGGTCGCCATTGCCGCTGGTGGCTTCCACACGGTGGCGCTCAAGCAGGATGGCAGCGTTCGCGCTTGGGGTAACAACTCCGACGGTCAAACCAACGTGCCCGCAGGCCTCAACGGCGTGATCGCTCTCGCCGCAGGTGGCAATCACTCGGCAGCACTAAAGCAAGATGGCACCGTTGTCGCCTGGGGCCGCAACATCTACGGCCAAACTAACGTGCCCATCGGCTTGAGCGGCGTGATCGCTATCGCGGCTGGGAGCCGACACATGGTGGCGCTCAAGCAGGATGGCAAAGTCGTTGGCTGGGGTTCCAACCAAGAGGGCCAAAGCACCGTGCCCTTGGGCCTGAGCGGTGTGATCACCATCGCCGCAGGTGACTATCACACAGTGGCGCTCAAGCAAAATGGCACCGTCGTTGCCTGGGGTGAAAACTACCTCGGCCAAACCGATGTGCCCCTGAGCTTGAGCGACGTGGTCGCTATCGCCGCTGGTTACAGTCACACAGTGGCGCTCAAGCAAAATGGCACCGTCATTAC
>CAUJJC010000350.1 GCA_963204975.1 Verrucomicrobiota bacterium
GGACCAAGCTCCGCGACGGCCTCGTCAGCCCGATGGAAGCCTACATGAAGGCCATCGACAAAGCCCGCTTCAAAGGCTTCCTGCCGCCCGAAGACCAAGCCATCGCCAATGCCGGTGGTGGTGAGGACAAGAAGAAGTAAGGCGCGGACGGCTTTTGTAAGCCTTTGGTGGGTGAAGAGGATTTCAGGCAATGAAGATTTTCCGCACCTACTCGAAGTCGGAGCAGGCTTGTGTCGATGCCGCAGTTCTTTGCGAAATGGGGCTCAATGCCGTGGTTGTGGAGGACCGTGCGTATGGGGGAAATATCCTTGGAGCTACAAGCGCCTCTATCCGCATTGAGTTGCCGGAAGATCAATTCATCGAAGCTGCTCGATTACTCAAAGACCTCCATTCAGCCAGTCCAGCAACCGAACCTCAGACTTCTCTTCCAGTAGTATCGGAAGAGCGGTCACCTGATGCACTTCATTTGCTGCTCAAATGGATACTCATCTCCGATCTCGTCATTGATGCGATCATCCTTGGTTTCTCGAAGCATTTGATTGTCGTGCCTCCGTCTGAAGTGGTCGAGTTTTTACGATCACTCGCATTCTCGGATGCTCTATGGAGGCTTTCCTTCCTCAGCTATTGGCCGCTGATGTTTCTTTCCGCGCTCGCGAATCTGTTATGTCTAGCGAGTCTCCGAATTGGTCGTTCGCTCTACACCTTTACGATGGTGTGGGCGCTAGTCGGCACTTTAGGTCCTCCGCCAATGATCTTTGGTCCAACGATGGAGTTCATCGGTGGACTCCAGTGGTCAGCGAGCTGCGTTGCTTTTGCGTTGATGTATTGGAGCCCATTGAGTCGGAGATTCGCTCGGTAAAGCCAACTGGTGGTGTTATCGTTATCGCCGATTTTAATGCCTCCGGCACCTCGGATCACACTTCGCTGGGATGTTTTCTATTGGATCGTGAAATTTGAGAATCAGATCTTCGCTCACACATCTTCAGCACAAACCAGAATCCCGTGTGCTCTGAACCCGGTTTTGAAGTTGGATGCCAGAGGCATCAGAGCGATTAGCCGGTCGGCTGAGCGAGGAACGAGCGATGCCACCGGAGGATAGATCGTCGGATGATCAGCACCCCGGAGGTGGTGCGAGAAATGGGCGGGAACACCCTCCTGCTTCGACCCTTCCAGGGTCGCCATATCCCCTGTCACACCGGGGGTAGTCGCTCGTTTCTCGCTCGACCCCCGGCTAATCGCTGTGATGCCTTCGGCATCTTTTCCATCCTCGGTGAAGTTGGGTTTTCAAGCGCAGTATCATTGATTGATCAGGAGTGGAGCAACCCCATCCCAGCTAAACTTTGGAAATCTAGGGCAATTCACTTCTCCAGTGCCGCCGTGATCACCTCGGCCACGCGCTTGGCCAGGAACTCAGAGCCGTCGGGCTGGTAGTGGAGGTCGTTGGCGATTTGGAATTCTTTGAAGCGTGGCAGCATGTAGGTGTGGAGATCGTTTACTTGGACGCCGTTGTCGTTCATCACCTTGGTGGCGATGGCGTTGTATTCTGTCTCGCTGCCGAAGGAGCGGTTGCCCATGAGCGGGCTGGGAGGGATGGGCGTTGAGGTGGCGAAGATGACCTTGGCACCGGTCGCCTTCAGCTTGGCCACGAGGGCTCGCAGATTGGCCTCGTAGGCTTCGGGTTCCACTTGGCGATTGCCATCGGGCATGATCTTTACGTCGTGGATGCCATGATTGAAGTGAATCACGTCCCACTTCGAGGTGCCCAGCCAGGCGTCGATGCGGGCGATGCCATTCTTGGTAGGGCCGCCATTCTGCGGGATGCGATGCACATTGGCCTTGCCTGCGAGCAGTGCGCGCACGGGCAAGGTGTATCCCATGGAGATGCTGTCGCCGATGAGCAGCACGCGGGGCAATCCGGGCACATCCTGGATAGGAGCGAGCACGCTTTCGCTTGTGGGTTTGGCTTTAGCCTTTTTTTCTTGAGCAGCGAGAGGGAGGGCGAGGATGGTGGCGAGGATGAAGAGGGCGCGGAGCGTCATGCTTCGATCAACTGCGCTGCACGCGACTTCTTGCACTTAGTGCGATGCTGTGATGAGTGGGTGCGTCTTGAAAACGCATCTGCCCAATCATCCCACCCAGCTCTATCTCATCCGTCATGGCGAGGTGGAGGAACGCTATCACAAGGTCTTCGGCGGCAGCCGTATCGACATGGCGCTTTCGCCTCTGGGACAAAGGCAAGGCGAGGCCCTGGCGCACTGGATGGGCGATACGAAGCTCGATGCCGTTTATGCTAGCCCGATGCTGCGGGTGAAGCAGACCATGGCCCCTCTGCTGGACAAGCGCGGGCTGACGGCCACGATCATGGATGATCTGCGCGAAATCGACTTTGGCGACTGGACCGGGCACCACTGGGAAGGGGTGAAGGAACACTTTGGTATCAGTGCCTTTGATTGGTTGCAGGTGCTCGATACCACGGGCATTCCGAATGGCGAAAGCGCCGGGCATTTGATGGAGCGGGTGCGCCCTTGCCTGCTAAAGGTGCTCCAGGACAACCCGCATCGCACGGCAGCCATCGTGTGTCACGGGGGCATCATTCGCGTGATCCTGGCGCTGCTGCTGGAGCTGCCGCTGGCGAAGATGTCGCACTTCAATATCGACTATGGCAGCGTGACTGTGGTGGAGATTCAGCCAGAGAAGACCCACGCGGTGGAGATTGAGCTGCTGAACTTTCAGCCGATCACGGTGGCTTCGTAAAGCGGCGACGTGTCGCTCAAGTTCGAAAGGCTTGCCTCGCAAGGATTCGAACCTTGAACGAGAGAATCAAAATCTCCTGTGTTACCGTTACACCACGAGGCAATGCTTTGAAGCGGGCGGGAGTTTATGCGTGTGAAGCCGTTGCGCAAGGCCGGGGCGGGATTTTCTTGGTGCGGGCGGCGTGGCGGAAATTGAGGTTTCCAAGTGCAGGCGTGTGCGGCAGTATCGCGCGGCTCTTCCGCTCACCATGCTGAACAACGCATCCCTTTTCCTCGGCCTTCGCTATCTCCAGCCCAAGCGCTCCTTCCTTTCGATCATCACGATCATTTCCGTGTTCGGCATTCTGCTCGGCGTGGGTGTGCTGATCGTGGTGATTCCCGTGATGAAGGGTTTCGAGCTGGATTTCAAGAAGCTGCTGATCGGCTTTGAGCCGCATGTGCTCCTGCTCAACGATGAGCCCATCGAAGGTGAAAACGCACCCGAGCAAGTGAAGTGGCAGCAGTTGGTGCCAGAGATGCGCAAGCTGCCCGATGTGCTCTCGGCGGCTCCGTTCGCGGCTGGCATGGTGATGGTCTCCACTGAGCGCACCTCATCAGGAATCGAGATTTACGGTCTCCCGGATGCAGGTGCGGAGGCGATGAAGGAGAAGCTGGCCAAGCATCTCCATCGTGCTCGTGAAGGCGAGCCTGCACCCAGCATGGAACTGAGCGGCGATGAGATCATCCTGAATGACCAGATCGCTGGCCAACTGGGCCTGAGCCTGGGCGACGAGGTCACGCTGGTGGCGACGAACAACGTGCCGAAATTCATCAACAGCCTCAACAAGGCAAAAGAGGCCAAGTCCGATGCGGAGAAGATCAAGCTCTTCGATGAACTCCAGGAAGGCGCGGTGCCGCATCCGCTCACCGTTGCCGGCATTCTTCGCGCGGACACGACCTGGGGCCGCTGCTACGTGCCGCTCCATGTGGCTCAGGAATTGTTCGGCCTGAAGGGGCGCGTGCATGGCATTGGCATCGAGCTGAAGGATGCGCACTCCGCCCGCACCCTGGTTCAGTCGATGATCGACTCGAACAAGATTCCCTTTGGCTGGCAGCCCAGCACCTGGATGGATCGTCACGAACAACGGCTGGCGGCGATCGAGACGGAACGGGTGATGATGTGGTTCGTGCTTTCATTCGTGATCCTCGTGGCCGCTTTCTCGGTAGCGACGACGACGCTGACCGTGACGGTGCAGAAGCGGAGAGAAATCGGCATCCTCACTGCCCTTGGTAGCCGCGTTTCACAGATCGTGGGCGTGTTCATGACGCAGGCGGCTGTGGTGGCTCTGCTGGGCACGGTGCTTGGCTTTCTCGGCGGCATGACAGTGCTGCACTATCGCAACACGATTCGCGAGTGGCTTGCGCGCAGTTTCAATGTGCAAATCTTTGACCCGCAGATCTATGCCCTGTCCCAAATCCCGGCGCATGTGCAGACCTCGGATGTGGTGCTGGTGTGCTCGATCTCCTTCGTGCTCTGCCTAGTGGCGGCGTTCGTGCCAGCGTTCCTCGCGGCGCGTGTTGATCCAGCGGTGGCGCTGCGGGATTAGTCCTCGTCTTCGTCCTCAGCCTCCGCATCCTCGGCCCATTCGGCCATGAGATCGCGGAGCTTGCGCTTGAGCCCCAGCTTGGCTGCGGCGGACATGCGTTGAATGAAAAGGATGCCATTGAGGTGATCGATCTCGTGCTGGAAGGCGCGGGCGAGGAGGCCGTCGGTTTCGATGGTCACGGTCTCACCTTCGAGGGTCTGGTAGGTCACCTTCACTTCAGCGGAACGCCGGATATTGGCCCGCAGGCGTGGGAAGCTCAGACAGCCTTCTTCGTCCGTGACCTTTACATTACCGCCTTGCACCACAGGATTGATGAACACGATGGGCATGTGCGAGACCATGTCGGCATCCTCACCATTCACCTTGAAGTAGCTGACGCACTTCGGGTTGTGAGACACGTCGATGACCGCTAGCTGGAGATCCACGCCTACCTGCGGTGCTGCCAGGCCCACGCCATTCTCGTCTCTCATGGTCTCCAGCATGTCCGTCGCCAGCGTGCGATGTTCATTGGTCACAGTGGTGATATTCCGGCACTTGACGTTCAGGACGGGAGCTGGGTAGAGGACGACGGGACGAATCATGATGAGCCTCAGAATGCGGCGGAACGCGCGAGTGGCAAGCCTCGTCCGCCAGGAACTTGTCAAGAATCGAGGCGGCTGCCGGGTGCGTCGGCCCCAGGGCGTTTGGTTCGCTCAATGACTGGCAGGCCAAGAGGCCTCGTCTGAACGGCGCGCTTTCATGTGGAGGTGGGGCGAGCCTTCGTGGGGAGGGGGAGCGAGACGTGGGCTGAGCAGCCGCAGATTTGCGATTCATTTTCGCGCTGCGTCTCGATATAGGCACAAACAAGAGTTCCAACAGCCAGTATTCTAACCAGTTTTATATGGTTTAAACAGGTTATTTTTATAATTTCCGCAACTTTTATCTGGACTGAGAATATATTTCTGATAATTTCTCAACTATGAATCAGTTATCCCTCACCACCACATCCGCACCTTCATCGGTGCCCGCGCTGGGTTTTGGCTTTGCCACCGTTTCGCAACCTGCGGCATGGCATGTCACTGGAACGGTCACTCCTGTGCTCCCTGGTTCCCGTCGCGGTGCCTTTGGCACGTCAAATGTGGAGCCTCCCAAGGCCACATCGGAGGAGATTGTGCTGCATCGCAGCCGTCACCAGACTGCGCACAAGTGGGTTTACTTCGCCGTGCTGGGCGATTTCCTGATGGCACTGCTCGCCTCGACCACGGCGTTCTGGTTGCGCTTCAATACGCTCCAGAATTTCGGGCACTTCACTTCTCTCCAGCTCCAGCAATATCTGGGCTATGTTGCACTTGGCTCCACCTCGCTGGTGCTCGTGCTCGCCTGGATGGGCATCTACCGCCGCAATATGCTGCTGCAATCGCGCAAGGTGAGCACCTTGCAGATCAAGGGCGTGCTCGGCTGGACGGTCGGGTTCCTTCTTGTTGCCCTCACCTTCCGTCTCTCGCCTGCCATCTCACGCATTTACATGGCGCTCACGGGTTGTCTCACTCTCGGCTTCCTGTTGAGCTGGAGATTGTATTTTGATGCTCGCCTTCGTCAGCCGCATCGCCTCGCGGTGCTTCGCCAGCGTGCGATCATGGTGGGCTGGAGCGATGAGTCGTCCGAATTGCAGCGCGCCTTCGATTCCAAACCTGAGCTGGGCATTGAAATCATGGGCTGGGTGCAGACGGATGAAGGCTATTCGGAATCCCGCCCCAGCACCAAGGTGCCCTGCCTGGGAACACTTGCCGAGCTGGAGCACATCGTGATGGAGAATCCCGCAGACATGGTGGTGCTGGCCGATCTCAGCGGCCCTCGCGAGCGCGCTCTGGAAATCGCCAATCTCTGCGAGCGGGAGATGGTGCAGTTCAAAATCATCCCGTCCTGCTTCCGCGTGTTCCTCTCCGGCCTTCAACTGGAGAGCGTGGGCGGCACTCCGATCCTGGGCGTGAGCAGTCTGCCGCTTGACGATACCTTCAATGTGTTGCTCAAGCGTTGCGTGGACGTGGTGGGTGCGCTGGTGGGCCTGATGCTCTCGGCTCCGATCATCGCGCTCTTCGGGTTCCTCGTCTGGATCGAATCGCGGGGTGCCATCTTTTACAAGCAGGTCCGCACGGGTGCGAACGGTCGCAACTTCAACATCTTCAAGATCCGCTCCATGAAGTTGAATGCAGAGTCCAATGGAGCCCAGTGGTGCGTGGCCGATGATCCGCGCCGCCTGCGCGTGGGTGCCTTCATGCGTAAGTGGAACATCGACGAACTGCCCCAGTTCTGGAACGTGCTCAAAGGCGAGATGAGCCTCGTGGGTCCTCGCCCTGAGCGTCCCGAATTGATCGCCAATTTCAAGCACGTCATCCCTCACTACAACGCTCGCCATCATGCCAAGCCCGGCATGACCGGCTGGGCGGCCATTAAAGGCCTTCGCGGTGACACAGATCTCGCTGCCCGTATCCGGGCCGATATTTGGTATCTCGAGAACTGGAGCCTAGCGCTCGATTTCAAGATCATGCTGCTGACCTTCTTCAAGCGCGACAACGCCTACTAAACCACCCGCCAAAGGCACCGCCGTCATCACGGATTCATCATGGGCACCACACTCGCCAAACTACACCTCCACCAGCGTCTCTCCGGCTCCGCCGCCGGGTTGATCATTGCCGCCATGGGAGCTGTCGTGCTCTGGCGATTGGCCCCTCCGCCGGGCACCCTGTCCCATCAACTGGCCCTCGTGCTTTGTGGCTCTGGAGCCATGTGGGGCCTGAGCGCTCTGCTGCTGCCCTCGGGCCGCCTTGCCCGCGCGATTTATTGGGTGTCGGTGAACATGCTGATCCTCGCAGGCATGGTGGGGATCATTGAAGTCGGAGGGCGCATCGCCAAGATCGACTTCGCCAAGTTCCGCTCCCAGCGTGCTGAGGAGAAGCGCAATGATTATCCGCTGTGGACTCGTGAACCTGATGTGCCCCTGCCGGAGGCCTTCTTCCGTCATCCAGGTCCGTTCAGTTGGACTGGGCAGCCGCTGCGCACCCTGGAAGTCCTCCGCCTCGGCACGGATGATGCCTATCTCAAAGAGCAGCCCATCAGCATCGACTACGATGCCGATGGCTTCCGCAACCCGACGGATCTCACGGACTGGGACGCCGTGGTGGTCGGCGACTCCTACACGGAACTCGGCTACCTGCCCGACGCACAGTTGAGCAGCTTCGTCGCTGCCCAGCGGACTGGCTTGCGCCTGAAGAACCTCGGCGTATGCGACACCGGACTGCTCACCCACTCGCGCTACCTGGAGCACTTCGGCTACGCCCCCTCGGCCAAGCAGGTCGTGTTTGTGATGTTCGAAGGCAATGACATCCAGGACACCGAGCAGGAGCACGCAGCGCTGACACGCTTTCAACTTTATGCCGAGCGCGATTATCGTGAACTCGGAGCCCAGACCTCCTTCATCAAAGCCATGGCCAGCGCCGTTAAAGACACGCGCAACAAACCCAAGCGGCAAAGCTATCAGAACGCCTGGTTTCGGGCCAAAGATGAGCTGCTGCCCATCACCATCAGCACCGAACTGCCGATCAATCCCAAAGACATGACAGGGCCGCAGCTCATGGCGCTCAAGACAGGAATCAACGCCTGTGCCCGACGTGCGAAGGAGATGAACCTCCGCGCCAGTCTCGTCTATGTGCCGGTGAACAATCGCGTTTACCACGGCATGTTGCGGTTTGCAGACAGCCTGCCCGAAGAAGTCCGCCAGTGGACGCCGCATGATTTGCATCGCCTCGTTTCGGATCTCTGCGCTGCTGAGGGCATCGCCTTTGCCGATGCTACGCCTGCCCTGCGTGCGGCTGCTGAGCAGGGCCGATATGTCCACAATCGCATCCTCGACTGCCATGTGAATGCCGAGGGCGCTCGATTGATCGGCGAAGTCATCGCCGACGTGCTCAGCTCCACGGTGATGAGAGCAGATGTGGCGACCAGCCCCGCAGCACAAGTGGCGTCACCCTAGCTTCGGTGTTTCCCTGCGTGCCTGAAGTAATCACGCAGGAACGCGGCCAGGCCAATAGGTGCCGTGAGCAGAATCAGGAGCCGAGCGGCCCACGACTGGTCAGTCCAGGCAAAGCGCAGCTTTTCACCCAGGGTGAGAGTGGAATGCAATAGCAGGCGGACGAAATTGGCTGCCAGCTTGCCTACGCCCTTGGGATCAGAAAAGAAATAACGAGCAGCCGCACACAACTCTGGAGCCGTGCCGACCACCGCTCCATTGGCTGCCGGGCGAGGATCACGAGTCATGCCTGTGATTTGAGAGTCGTATTGATCGCGGTAGTAGATGCGGAGGGCTTCGTTGACGTAGCGGGTCTTGTAGTGACGGTCGATCTGCACCCAGACGTAGGACTCGGGCACATAGCCCTTCACGTTGGTCGGGAATGAGAAACGACGCAGCACATCCAGCCGGTGGAAGCCCCACTTCTCGCCTCGAACGCGATGTCGGTAAGTGATCTCGGTGCTCGTTGAGTCAATCCATTCACCACCGGGGAAGCGATCCCCTACGATCTGCCCGTCCTCATCCTGACAGAGCACCGTGACGGCAGAGAACTGCTCGCGCTCGGCCTCAGGGATGTTGTTCCAATGCCACCACAGGCGCTCCAGCGCGTTCGGAACGCAGCGATCATCGGAATCGAGCGCCAGCATGACCGCACCGCGTGCTTCGCGGACGGCGAGATTGTGCGCCACCTTCTTGTGCTGATTCTCCTGACGGAAGTAGCGAACCGGGAAAGGGGCCTGCTGGAGGTAGCGGGCGGCGAGTTCCGGCGTCTCGTCCGTTGATCCGTCATCCACGATCAGCCACTCGAAGTCCCGAAACGTCTGGGCCAGGAGGCTCTCCCACACTCTCGGCAAAGTGCTCGCACGGTTGTAAACCGGAGTGAAAACCGTGATCGAGAATTCAGGGGCGGAGGACATGGGAAGGGCACCGGAGGCAAAGAAAAATACATCATCTCCTAGTCATCATGCAAGCTGTGTATTATACTTTCCATAATTACTGATGTCTCAAGCCGCCGGAGAGCCTCTGCCTCTGCATCCCGACGCGTCCTCTGGTCGCCCGTCTGGTTCCGTGTCCACAGACATTCAAGTCGCAACGACCAGAGAGCCCGCGGGTTCGGCCTCCCTGGTGCAGAAACTCCGCGACGCCCTCTCCCACGGCACCTTGCTGCGCGCCATGGTCCAGGGATTCATGACCGTGGCGGCGTTGACCCTCCTGGCAAAGGCCGTCTCCTTCTTCAAAGACGCTGCCGTCGCAGGTCGATTCGGCGTCTCGGATTCGCTCGATGCCTTCGCCCTCGCCTTCGGCATCCACACCTTTGCTTCCTCCCTCCTCGGTGGTGGATTGCCCGCCGCCTTCCTCCCTGCTTACGCGAAGCTCAAGCACCGCCGCGGATCGCTTCGTGCCGAGCGCCTTGGTGTGCAGACCGCCATGATGCACCTGGGCACCTTGAGCTGTGCGGTCCTCGTGTTTTGGGTGGGCGGCCCCTGGATCATTCAGTTCCTAGGCCACGGATTCCCGGCTGAAAAGCAAGCCCTCGCTCTCGATCTCCTGCGCAGCCTCACGCCCTTCCTCATCTGCTTCGGCATGACCACGCACCTCGGCTCATGGTTGCAGGGGAACAAGCTCTTCGCCGTCGCCGCTGCAACGCCCATCCTCACCCCGGCTGCGATCCTGCTCGCCATCATCCTCACCCCGCATGATGCACCGGTGCAAGTCCTCGTCTGGGGCACGAATGCGGGGGCGCTGTTGCACTTCCTGGTGCTCTGCATCGTCATCTCCCGGCGTTGTCCGCTCACCTGGCAATGGCTCGGTCGCTGTGCCCGTCTGCCCGAGCCCGCGAACAGGACTGTGCTCGCCAGTGCTTTGCCCTTTCTCCTCGCCAGCCTCGTGCTGGGCAGTGCGCCCATCGTTGATCAAGCGATGGCGGCTCAACTCGCTTCGGGCAGCGTCACCGTGCTCAGCTACTCTGAAAAGATCTGCGGCATCATCCTCGCACTCACCGCCAGCGCTGCGGCGGAGGCGATGTTTCCCTTCTTTGCGGATGCCGTGGCCCGGCGCGACTGGACGGGGCTCAAGCAGCAGCTCCGCAATACCATCGGCAGCATCCTGGCAGTCGCTGTGCCTCTCGTCGCCATCCTTTGCTGGCAGGCACCGCTCATCGTGAAGATCCTCTTCGAGCGTGGCGAGTTCGCACCTGAGCACACCGCGCGCGTGGCCGAGGTGCTGCGCTGCGCCTCCTTGCAGATCCCGTTCTACATCACCAGCATGTTGATGTCCAAAGTGGTGGTCTCCTTGCAGGCGAACTGGTTTACGCTGGTCACAGCGCTCACCTGCTTGGCGAGTAATATCATCTTCAATGCCATCCTCATGCGCCACCTCGGCGTGGCGGGCATAGCACTCTCCACCGCCATCGTTTACGTCATCTCCTGCGCCCTGCTGGTGACTTACCTGCTCAAGACCATCCGCCAGCTCAGCCTCGAAGATGAAACCGCCAGGAGGTTGCCCGCATGAACGCGCCTCCGACCTCCAAGCCCACGCTCGCGGCACGCTTGCTCCCCTGGACAGCCGCCATATTGCTCGCGGGCCACATCTCGGGAGCGATGGCTTGCCTCTACGAGCAGGGACAGATGCCCGTGAAGCCGCGCGACTTCACCCTCGGGCTCTCGGCCATCACCTTGTTCCTCGTCATGCTGAACCGTCCGGCCTTCAAGCCCGCCGTGCTCGCCCTGCTGGTGATCCCCACCTTGCGCCTGATCGATTCATCCATGCTCAAGCGCTACATCAATTACGCGCTCGGTGATCACTCGTCTGCCGTCATGATTCTGGCCAATGTGTGGATCGTCACCATCGTCGCACTCACGGTCCTCGCGACGGAGAACTGGCGCGGGATCGCCTTTCGCGCAGCAGTTGCCGTGATCATTCTCGACAGCGGCTCCGTGCTCTATGAAGCGCTCGGCATGGCCAAGTATTCGCAGATCCCAGGGCGTTATGCAGGCTTCCTCACCCAGCCGAATGATGCCATCATCGTGCTCTGTCTCATGCTCGGCATTGTGCTGACTTTGAGCGACCGGTTTTGGTTGAATGCCATGATCATTGCCATTGGAGCCGTCGCGGTGGGTCTCACACTTAGTCGCAGTGGCATGTTAGTCTTTCTCGCCATGCTCATGGTCTGGATGGTCATGAATCTCCGTCAGCACTTTGGCAAGATTGCCTTGATGATCGCAGTGTCCATCCCGCTCATCGGCATCGGCGTGGCCATGCTCACGCAGATGGCCTCCAGCCGAAGTTTTGGCACTGACAAGAACGCGAAGGAACGCATCGAAGCCATCTTCGGCGGCAACACGGACAAGATGGAATCCGGCGAGCGCATGAAGGACTTCAACGACGCCTGGGAAGCCATCACCGAATCGCCCGTCTTCGGCCACGGCACCGGCTGCGCGTCCTCGTTTTGGCAGCCTCATAATCAGTGGCTGGCCATCTGGCTCGACCTCGGTGTGGGCGGCGTGGTGCTGTATGCCAGCGTGCTCATATTTATCACCCTGAAGTGCATGCTCGCCAAAGGCACCGGCATCCTCGCCGTGATACCTCTGTGGATGTTCAGCGTCTTCAGCCAGAACCTCGTTGAAATGGTGGCCTACTGGCTTTGTGCCGGCGTCGCTACCACACTCGTCAGCCACAGCACCCTTCGCATCGCGCTCCGCAAACCCGCGAGTGCGCAACAGCCCAGTCCCTCGTGGTCATGATATTTTCATCCTTTTAGTAGATGCGCACGACTCTTCTCATTCGCGATCTCGGCTACGCTGGTGCTCAGCGTCAGCTCGTCGCGCTTGCGCAGGGACTTCATCGTCAAGGTGCTCACGTCACCGTCGTTAGCTACTACGGCGGCCCGATGCAGGGCGAACTCGAAGCCGCTGGCGTGAACGTCATCGCCCTCGGCAAGAAGAGCCGCTGGGACATGCTCGGCTTTCTGTGCCGACTCGTGCAGCAGATCAAAGCTTCGCGACCCGACGTTCTCTACAGCTTCCTCAACGAAGCCAATCTCGTCGCCGCACTGATGAAGCCGCTGCTCCCGCGCACCCGCCTCGTCTGGGGCCTGCGCGACAGCGAGACCGACGCCGCGCTCTACGGCTGGCTCGGTCGGCTCGTCTTCACGCTGAGCAAATACTTGTCCCGCTGGCCCGACCTCCTCATCGCCAACAGCCACAGCGGCGCACGCTACTACGCCACGCAAGGCTACCCCAGCGATCGCATCCAAGTCGTGCCCAACGGCATCGACACCGAGCGCTTCCAGCCCGACGCCGAAGCCCGTGCCCGCGTGCGTCGCGAATTCGGCATCGCCGACGACGAGATCCTCTTCGGCATCGTCGGCCGCCTCAGCCCGATGAAGGACTACGCCACCTTCCTCCGCGCCGCCGCGCAGGTGAAAGGCAAAGTGAAGTTCCTCGCCATCGGCGGCGGCACCAGCGACTACGGCGATCAGATGCGCGCACTCGCGGAGCAACTCGGCCTGTCCTCCAAACTCATCTGGTCAGCCCCGCGCAGCGACATGCCTGAGGTCTTCAGCGCGCTCGATGCCCTCGTGTCTTCGAGTGCCTTCGGCGAAGGCTTCAGCAACGTCGCTGGCGAAGCCATGGCCTGCGGCACACAGTGCATCGTGACGGATGTTGGCGACTCCGCCCGGCTCGTCGCCGACACTGGCTTCAGCGTCCCACCCCGCGATCCCGACGCACTCGCGCAAGCGATGCAACGCTTCGCCGACCTCAAGCACGAAGACCACTGCATCCTCGCCGAACGCGCCCGCACCCGCATCGTCGAGCACTTCACCTTGCCGATCATGATCGAGCGCACTCGCGAGGTCATCAGCCATCCAGCATCGAGCATCCAGCGACCAGCATCCAGACCGCTCTTCCTCATCACCGCGCTCGGCTCTGGCGGTGCCGAGATGATGCTCACACAGCTCATCACGAACCTCGATCACACGCGCTTCGCATCGGAAGTCATCACCCTCATCCCCGGCGGCAAGCACACCGACATCCTGCGTGCCGCAGGCATTCCCGTGCACGATCTCGGCATGGTCGCAGGCAAGCCATCGCTCGCGTCCTTGCTCAAGCTGCGCCGCCTCACCAAGCAGATCGCGCCCGACCTCCTCGTCGGCTGGATGTATCACGGCAACCTCGCCGCCACGCTCGCCTCATGGATCGGCCACCGCGCGCCGGTGATCTGGAATGTGCGCCAGTCGCTCTACTCGCTGGCCTATGAAAAGCGCGGCTCCGCGATGGTGATCAAGGCGCTCGCGCATCTCGATCACAACCCGCAGCACATCCTCTACAACTCCCAGATCAGCGCGCGCCAACACGAAGCCATCGGTTACGACGCCACCAAGACCGTGCTCGTCCCCAACGGCTTCAACACCGAGTCCTTCAAGCCCGACGCCACCGCGCGTGCGAGTGTTCGCCATGAACTCGGCCTGCCACCCGACGCCATCTTGATTGGTCGCTTCGGTCGCAACAGCGCGATGAAGGACTACCCCACGTTCATCGAAGCGATGAAGCTCGTGCCCAACGCCCACGCCATCATCGCAGGCGTGGGCACGACAGAGTTGAAGTCATTGGTCACTGGTCATTCGTCATTCGTCATTCTTGATGAGCGCACCGACCTTCCGCGTCTCACCGCCGCCCTTGACATCGCGTGCTCGTCCTCTGCCTTTGGCGAAGGCTTCCCCAATGTTGTCGCCGAAGCCATGTGCTCCGGCGTTCCCTGTGTCGTCACCGATGTCGGCGATTCGGCGTGGCTGCTTCAAGACGCTGGCAAGGTCGTGCCCCCGAATGATGCGCACGCTCTCGCCGCCGCTTTGAACGAACTTGTCTCAATGCCGTCTCATGAACGCCACGCTTTCGGCGAGCGCGGACGCCAGCGCATCATGGAAAACTTCTCGTTACCAGCGGTCGTGTCGCAGTTCGAGTCCCTGCTCTCCCCGGTTCATCCTTCATCTTTCATCCTTCATCCTTCCTTCTCATGTGTGGCCTAGCCGGATTCTTTGGACCTCCATCGCGCAACGACAGCGAGCTGCAGAGCATCGC
>CAUJJC010000351.1 GCA_963204975.1 Verrucomicrobiota bacterium
CTCGTGGATCGCGACACCGAACAAAGTCATGTGGCCCACGGCCCCTGGGCAGGCACCAGTCTTCACGACCTGTGGACGAACCACCGCGACGAAATCTTCGGCCCTTGCTACCGCTCCCACCCGGCCACACGCTTCCCTTTGCTGATCAAGGTGCTCGACTGCGCTGACGATCTTTCCCTTCAGGTCCACCCGCCCGCGACCATCGCCGCCGAACTGAACGGTGAACCAAAAAACGAACTCTGGTATGTCGCCCACACCGAGCCCGACGCTCGAATCTTCGCTGGTCTGAAGCAAGGCGTTTCGCGCGAGACTTTCGCAACCGCCTTGGCTGATGGCAACGTCGCCGACTGCGTGCATTCGATCATCCCCAAGATGGGTGACAGCCTCTATGTCCCCAGTGGTCGCCTTCATGCCCTGGGCAGAGGATTGCTCATCTACGAGATCCAACAGAACAGCGACACGACTTATCGTGTGTTCGATTGGAACCGCCTCGGGCTCGATGGCAAGCCCCGACAACTCCACGTCGAGCAGTCGATGAAATGCATCGACTTCACCGATGCGGAGCCCGCTCTCGATCATGAAGCCGCCACCCTCGCGGACTGCGAGCACTTCAAGGTGACTCGCGCGCACACCGGCGCTCCGTCACCTCATGATCGATGCCGCATCCTCATTCCGATCACGCCAGTGCAGTGGGGTGAAACCACGTTGGCACCGGGCGACCTCGCTCTCCTGCCAGCTTCTGCCGTGACTACCGGACACCCGGACCCCATCGGTGAATGGCTGGAGATCGAGCTGCCCGTCGGACTTATTTAGGGCCTCGCGAAGTAACGCCTTGTGAACGGCACGCCGACTGCGTTACGAAGGAGGCATGGCAGACGAATCCACCTCTCACGACGGTCAGTTGCAGAAGTCCCTCGGCTTCTGGCAGGTCATGCTTTACGGCATGGGTTCCATGCTCGGTGCGGGGATCTACGGGCTGATCGGGAAGGCAGCGGGCTCGCTGGGGAATGCGGTCTGGCTGGCCTTCATCGTCGCCATGTTTGCCGCCATGCTCACGGGACTTTCGTATGCCTGCGTTGGCAGTCGTTATCCTCGTGCGGGTGGGGCGGCGTATGTCACTCAGCAAGCGTTCAGCCGCTCGTGGCTGAGCTATGTGGTCGGCATCGCCGTCATGATGAGCGGACTCACCAGCATGGCAACGGGCACGCAGCTCATCGCCGCTAGCCTGATCAAAACGATGCATCTGCCTGTGAATGAGAAGCTGCTGTCCATCGTGCTGGTGATGATGGTAGGCCTGATCATCTTTCGTGGCATTCGCGAGAGCATGTGGGCGAACATCACCTGCACCATCATCGAGGCGACTGGCCTCATTTTCATCATCGCCGTGGGCATGCGCTTCTGGGGCAGCGTGGACTATCTGGATGTGCCCCCCTCAGCATCCAGCGATGGCTTGTGGATGGTGGTGCTTCAGGGGGCGGTGCTCACCTTTTACTCCTTCATCGGCTTCGAAGATTTGCTCAATGTGAGCGAGGAAGTGAAGGATGCTCCGCGCAATCTCCCGCGAGGGCTGATTGCGGCGATGATTGGCTCCACCTGCATCTACATGATGGTCGCCATCACTGCCGTTTCCGTTGTGCCCTGGGGTCAGCTCGCTGCGAGCAACACACCATTGATGGACGTGGCGCACACCGCAGCTCCCTGGTTCAAGGGCATCGACAGCGTGTATGTGGTGATCACCATCTTCAGCATCGGTAATACCGCGCTGCTCAACTACCTCATGGGCTCGCGCCTGCTTTACGGAATGAGCAGTCAGGGCTTGATGCCGCCGATCCTCGGCAAGGTGCATGCCATCCGCCGCACGCCGCACGTTGCCATCATGGTGCTCTTCGTCATCGTGGCCACGCTCATCCTTTCCGGTGGTGTGAAGCAACTGGCCGAGGCCACGGTGCTGCTGCTGTTGATTGTCTTTATTACCGTCAACGCCGCTCTGGTGCGCCTCAAGATCACTCGGCCAACGGAGCGCGGACAATTCGAGGTGCCGCTGCTCGTGCCCATCATTGGAGGACTGGTGTGTGCCATCCTCGTGCTCGCCCGCGTATCGTCCGCCATCACCAGCGCCGATCCTGCGAGCCGGACCGCGCCGCTGATTGCAGGGGCCATCGTGCTGATCGCCCTTGGTCTTTTCAGATGGTTGAAGCCCTCCCGAGCTGTGCTCGTCGAGTAGTGCTCAGTTGCCCGATTTCTCGACTGCTACCTTGAGCACCTGCCAGGCCTTCTCGGCGATGGCTTCCATCCTGGCAAGTTCGGGGTCCTGAGCCTCCAGCGCAGCTTTGAGAGATTCCGTGGTCACCTTGGTTGCAAAGGAGGCGATGCTCAGGTTCTCCTGCATCAAGCTTCTCCAGGTGATCGCGATCAGCTTCCGCTGATTGGCGGTGAGTTCGTAAAACAAGGTGTCCAGTGCGTCTTCGTAGGCCACCTGCGCCAGCCAAACCACGCCGATCTTCAGCGCGGCATCCTGGAAGTTGCTCGACTTCATCCGCAACGCCAGAATCTCCGCCGCCATAGAGCCTGCCAATTGCAGCGCTGCTGCGGACTGTGCGCGTTCGCGCTCCTCGGGAGACATTTGGACGAGTTGCACCCAGCGCTTCGACACCGCCGCTGTGAAAGCAAACTCCGGCACCAACTCGTCACCGAGAGCGAACATCGCACCAGCCAGAGCGAGCACGACGGGCTGGAGGTTTTGCTTCGAATACTCAGCCACCACTTTGTTGGTTGCCTCAATCTGTTCGCTCAAACCTTGCTTTGCCAACTGATGTTTCTTATCGGCCTGTGCGATGCCTTCCGCCGCTTGTTTCCGCAAATTCCCCGCGAGCACCAGATTGCGTTTGCCGAACACATTCACCTTGGCGGCATGTTGCGCCTGGATTTCTTTGTTCTTCGCTTCCGCCTCGGCCGCTTTCACTCCCTGCTCGGACAGCCTCACCGCATTGGCGGCAGTGAAAAGATCTTTGATGACGGAGGCCAGCCGCTGAATCGCCACCTGTCCGTCACCAGCATTCGTAGCCGCCAGAGCATTCAGCTTGCCCACCACCGCCACCGCATTGCCCAGGGTGGGCTCCTTCAGCGGAGCCAGGCACTCGACCACCACTGGTGCCGCCAACGGAGTTGAAGCCGTCTGAGCCGACAACACGCTCACAAGCAGCGAAAGCATCAGGGTCAGAGGCAGTGGAGAGAGCGTCTTCATGATTCGAGCGGCCCACCAATGAACCGCACATGCGCGAGGTCAAGCAGTGCAGTTCAACCCCAAGGCATAAGAAATGACCAACCCCTGGCATTCATCACCAGCCCGAATCACCGCGCATCATGAACACCAGCTCAACATCCGCTCTTCACACCGTCCTCGATTTGACCAAGCGTGCCACCGCCGCAGCCGTTCGCACCACGAAGCTGCACGTCATCCCTGCCATCGTCACCCACAGTCGCCATCTGGCCAAAGCGAGCCGGCACTTTGCTACGGTGACGCTGCCTCCCCACCTGGAGCGTGCCGCCCTTGCCTCCCAATCCGCCAGCCGTGAGGTGATTCGATTCAGCCAGGATCAGATGTTGCCCACCCTGCGGCAAGCAGGCCACGCCACCCACAGATGGAGCCAATCGCCAACCCTGCGCATGTCGGCGCTAGCCCTCATCGCAGGCGGCGGCATCGCGTTGGTTTGGAACGGCCAGCCTCCGGCTTCAGCCCCAGCACCGGGCGCGATGGTCGCCACCCATGCTGCAACGGCTACCCTTTCTGAACCCACGCCCAGCTCGAAGCCTGCGCTTTCAACGATCCCTGCCGTGCTCAAGACCAGCGCTCCTGCCAGAAAGAAAGAAGCTCGACCTTCCATGCCTCCCGCTGTGGCTCAATGGAAACGCGTGGAGGTCAAAGGCTACTCCGTTCCCGTGCCGGATGGATGGAACGCCGCTTCATCAAAGGAACTGCGCGCCTACAATGAATACCTCGCTGAGTGCATTCGGATGCAAGGTGGTCAGCACTTCGACATGGATGGCCGCATCGTTCAGAACGGCTCTCCACTGGGCGGCCTGTTAGGTGTGAACATTTGTGTGGTGCCTCGCGCCATCTTTGAACCTGAACTCGCCTCCGTTAGCTCGGCTCAAGAGCAGATCGTCCGTGAAGTGGATGATCTCCAGCCCTGGCTTCACCACCTGAAGAGCGAAGGAAGTTATTACGACGCCAAGAACGATCTGCTCTTCAGCCAGACGACCAGCATCGGAGCCAATGGCCAGCGCATGGCCTACAACGGCATCGTTCTCTTCCGTGATGGACTGCAAGTGGAGATCCACGGCAACTGCTTGATCAATGACAAAGACAACATGGCCGCCCTCGTATCCCTGATCGCCAGTGGAGTTCGCAAAGCTGACTAACAATCCTCGCCCCCGAGCAGAGACTGATGCGTTTTACACGATCAACATGCAGTCGCCGTAACTGAAGAAGCGATACTTCTCCTTCACGGCTTCAGCGTAAGCCTCAAGAATCAGTTCCCGTCCTGCCAGCGCGCTCACCAGCATCATGAGACTGCTCTTGGGCAGGTGAAAATTCGTCACCAAAGCATCCACGACTTTGAACTCGTAGCCGGGGTAGATGAAGATGTTCGTTTCGCCCTGGCTCGCTGTGACTTTTCCATGCTGCGTGGCTGAGGATTCCAGCGTGCGACACGCGGTGGTGCCCACGGCGATGACGCGTTCGGCTTTCTCCACTGCCGATGCGGATGCTTCTGGAATCATGTAGCGCTCGCTGTGCATCTCGTGCTCCTCCACCGTCTCCGCCTTCACTGGCTGGAAGGTGCCCACACCCACATGCAATGTGACATAGGCGTGTGGCAGCTTGGAGATGAGTTCGGATGTGAAGTGCAGGCCCGCAGTCGGCGCTGCGATCGATCCAGGATGCTGGGCAAAGACGGTTTGATAACGCTCGCGATCCTCGGGCCGGTCAAAGCGTTTCATGTATGGCGGCAGTGCCAGATGGCCGTGCGTTTCTTCATCGACATCGCCCAGCCACTCGATGATACGCTCGCCATTCTCGTAGATCTCGATGACGCGTCCTGGCACGCCTCCGATCTTGTGACGGCTGCCCAGGAAGAACTTCTTCCCTGGCTTCACCATGCAGCGCCAATGCCGCGGCGTGATCTTCTCCAACTGCAACATCTCGCGTTTGCCCTCGTCATTGAAGAAGCGGGCGGGGATGACGCGCGTGTCGTTGAAAACAAAGAGATCGCCGGGCCGCTGATAGTCACGCAGCTCGCGGAACTGACGATGCTCGATCTTCCCCGAGTCACGATGAACCACCATCAGGCGCGAGGCGGCACGATCAGGCAGAGGGTCCGAAGCGATCAGCTCGGGAGGCAGGATGTAGTCGAAATCTGAAGTGAGCATCGGCTAGATCGTCATCGACGAGTAACCTCCGTCCACCACCATCTCGTGTCCGGTGATGAAGGAACCGGCGGCATTGCTGGCGAGGAGGAGCGCTGCACCGATGAGTTCCTTCGCTTCGCCAAAACGAGCCGCCGGAGTGTGACCCATGATCTTGGAGACACGATCAGGCGTGAGCACTTTCTTGTTCTGCTCGGCGGGGAAGAAGCCAGGAACCAAGGTGTTCACGCGGATGCCCAACGGTGCCCATTCACGAGCGAGATTCTTCGAGAGGTTGTGCACCGCCGCCTTGCTCATCGAGTAGGTAAAGACACGGCTAAGTGGGAGAAGGCCCGACATGCTGCCCAGGTTGATAATCGAGGCCGGGACCTTGTTATCAACGAAGTATCGACCGAACACCTGGCACGCAAGCACCACGGCCTTCGTGTTGATGTTCATGATCCGGTCATACTCCTCTTCGGGAATGTCGAGGAAGGGCGTGGGCGAGTTCACACCTGCGCCATTGACCAGGATGTTCACGCCCTTGGAGCGCTCCAGCACGGTATCGAGCACGAGCTGAAGGTCGCCGCGCTTCGAAGCATCGGCTGCCACGAAGTATCCACGCCCACCATGGGCGCAGATGGATTCCAGGCGCTTCTCGGCCTTCGCGGGATCGCGGCCAACGAGGACGACTTCCGCATTCGCTGCGGCATAGCCCTCGGCGATCGCGCCACAGAGTTCGCCTGTGCCACCGATCACAACGGCGGTCTGGTCAGAGAGATCAAAGAGTTCGATGGGAGACATGGTGGAAACTGATTCTTGGGGACTGGATAATACGTCGGCCAGCCTTTTTCAGGCAGCCGTTGAGAGGGCGGTTATTCGACGAGACCGGTTGCTGGTTCAACTCTCATCTGCGACGACCTTGAGCGCCACGCCGCCAGGAGGAATACCGCCGATGCGATCATCGTGCCCCAGGGCAGCAGCCACCCGTAGCGGGTGTAAAAGGTGAGCGTTGTCTCCCGCCCGACCTTGCCGGTCATCACATCTGCGATCATCGGTGCCATCGTGGTCACTTGCCTGCCGTGCGGGTCAATGATCTGTGTGATGCCCGAGGTCGTGGCCACCACCATCCATCGGCCATTCTCCGCCGCTCGAACCCTCATCAACTGCGCGTGCTGGAGATGCTGGTTCAGCGTCCAGGACGCCACATCCATGCTCGGCACCGCGAAGAACTCCGCGCCTGCGAGCGTCATCTTGCGGACGACGTCTTGATAGTCGCAGTCAAAACAGATGGGCGTGCCCACCTTGCCCAGCGGCGTGGTCACCGGCAGCGTCGTCGTGCCCGGCGTGCCATCGTTGAAGAAGTGGACGGGATGGTTCTTCACATGCGTGCCCAGCTTGCCGCTCGCGTCGAGCGTGAGGGCCGTATTGAACCACTCCTTCCCCTGCCCTCGCTGCTGCGTGCCGAGCACAAGCACACTGCCGGTGTCCTTCGCAATCGCTTGCAGCCGTGGCCAGCCTTCCTCGGACTTCATCACATCAAAGGGAAGAGCCTGCTCTGGCCAGAGCACGAGGTCCGTCTTTTCCATCAAGACTCTTGTCTTCGACTCGAACCAATCGAAGCTGGAGGCCTCGCTCTGTAGGGCCGCCACGGAGATGGTCGGAGCTGATGGTGGCGGCAACTCGTTGGGCACCAGCAGCACCGCGAAGATCGCCACCATGACAGGCCAGGCTCCTCGTCCTTGAGCCGCCGTGCTCGCTGCGATGATCATGAAAAAACTCACGCCATAGATGCCCACGAGACTCAGCATCTCTGCGCTATTCACCGTGTCCATCGCATGTCCCGGCGTGATCCAGGGAAAGCTGAGCGGGAGCAGTTCACAACGCACAAACTCGATGGTGGTCCACAACGATGCTGTGGCTACCACCTTGATCGCCGGATGCCACTGCCGCTGCTGAAACTCTGCACTGCCCCACGCGAACAGCATGAGGTCCAGCGCCAGAAATCCCCACAAGGCCAGCGCGAGCGGACCAAACATCGTCCACAGCCAGGAAACCGCGCTGCCATAGGCCACGACGCCGAAAAGAAATCCAGCACGCCGCGCATTGTCGGGAGCCAGGTTTTTGAGCACGATCATCAAGCCCAGCAAGGCGATGAAGGCCCACGGACGAAATCCCACCGGAGGGAAAGCACGCGCAAACAGCCAGCCGAGAAACACCGGGGCAACCACCACCTGAAGCCAGAGGATCGCCTTGCTTGAGCGCGAGTTGTTCATTGCCTCACTGCACCAGATGGTTCATCACTTGCCAAGCACACATGCGGGACATCTACATCTTTCTCGCCGGTCTCATCTGCGGCATGGGCATCATCCTTGTCTGGAAAGGATTGCGCCTCCTCGCCGACATCAAAGCCGCAGGCAAGGCCACCGAGGATGCTCTGCGTGCCTTGCACGGCACGGCCAAGGACGAAGAGGCCCAGGCCACGGTGCTCGAGTGCAAGAACCGCCTGCGCTGGACTCGTCAGGTAAACCCCGAGTGGATCGGCCCACTTGTGCAGGAAGTTCCGCGACTCGTTCGCGAAATCGCAGCCGTGTATTTTCCTGCCGAGCACAATCCGCTGCTCGCTCCCGGCTTGAGCCACTTCACCCGAGCTGTCCACTTGGCCGCTCTCGATGTGGCCACCTTCCTCCAGACTCGCACCATCGGACGCCTCGTCGATGTCAGTGCCAACACCGCCCTGCAGGCCATCAGCAAGGGCAAGAAGATCGTCGAGAGCGAGCACTTCCAGTATGCCACCAAGTGGTATAAACGCCTGCTCCCGGTCTGGCAGGTGCTGCGATTCAAGTCGCCTGTCATGTGGGCAGGCCTCGCCGTGTCCAATGTAGCGGTCCGCGCCCTTCAGCCCGCCGTCATCGACATTGTCGCCCGCCGTGCCATCGAACTCTACAGCGGACGCCTCGCCGCCGGCCAAGAATTGCCCGCCCTGGCCAGCGAATCATCGCAGTCCGTAGACACATCGGCCTGAAGCGAATCACCGCATTTGGTGATGAGAGCCCGCTCATGAACCGCGTAAAGGCGTGATCACTCATGAACTCATCACCGCACTCCCCTGCTCTGTTCCGTCGTGACTTCCTGCGCGGCATGACAGTATCCACTCTGATCACCGCAGCCTCTGCGCGCGCTGCCTCAAGCCTTCATATCTCCACTAACACCTACCCCTGGGGCACCTTTGCGAGGCGTGAGAACAAACCTTTCAAACTGCACTCCGACGAAGCCCTCGCAGCGATCGCTGCCTGCGGAATCAATGGCTACGAGCCTTCCGTTTCCAAGCCCGAGGAGTTCGATGGACTCGGCGATCGCCTTCGGAAGCACGGCCTGGAGATGCGGTCGATCTATGTCGGCAGCACCCTCCACGACGAGGCCCAGGTAGCGCAGAACATCGAGCAAATCCTCGCCATCGGAAAACACGCAGCCGAGCTGGGCACTCGCATCATCGTGACCAATCCGTCGCCTATCAAATGGGGCGGCAGCCAAACAAAGTCCGACGAGCAACTCGCCACCCAGGCCAAGGCCTTGGACACACTCGGCACCAAGCTCCGCACCCTCGGCATCACGCTGGCTTATCACAACCACGACATCGAACTGCGCGACAACGGTCGTGAGTATCATCACATGCTGAGCAAGACGAACCCGGATGCTGTGAAGTTCTGCCTGGATGTTCACTGGGTGTATCGCGGCAGCGGCAACTCCCAGCCAGCCGTCTTCGATACCCTGGAGCGCTACGGCTCCCGCATCGTCGAACTCCACATCCGTCAATCGCACGACAAGGTCTGGCGTGAAGACTTCGTGGCCCAGGACGACCTCGACTACGTTCAGCTCGCCTCGTGGTTGGGCCGTCACACGATCAAGCCGCACCTCGTGCTCGAGCAATGCGTGGAGGCCAAGTCGCCTAACACCATGACGGGTGACAAAGCGCACACGCTGAGCACGACTGCTGTTCGCCAAGTCTTCGCCAGCTTGTAATTCTCACCGACAGACACCTGCTCAGCGGCAATTCCAAATCCAAGCGAAGCAACCAACTATCCCCCGCCCTTGCCATGAACTCCAGCATCGTCTCGCGCCGCCATTTTCTCCTCAGCACAGGAGCCGCTGCCTTGCTGCCGCGCACTTGGGTCCGGGCCGACATTCGATCATCAAACCCCAATGGCTACGTCGTTGGTGAAGCCATCGTCGAACACATCGGGGCCAGGATTCTAGCCGAAGGCGGCAATGCTGTAGATGCCCTGATCGCCACAGCCCTCGCAGGTGCCATCACTCAGCCGCACCAGACTGGCATCGGTGGGTATGCCACGCATGGCATGTTTGCGATGAATGGCGGCAAGCGCATCGCCGCACTCGATGGCAACACGATAGCTCCTGCAGCCTTCACCCCGGACATCTTCAAACCTGACGCCAAAGGCAAGGTGCCTGGTGCCAAGAACGAGCACGGATGGCTCGCCGCAGGCGTTCCTGGAGTCATCGCCGGGCTCAAGCTCGCCTTGGACACCTTTGGCACCATGCCCTTCAGCGAAGTGCTCGCCCCAGCGATCAAACTCTGTCGCGAGGGTGTGCCCGTCACCCAAGCCCTCGCCTCGGCCTTGGCGCGAGCCGCAGTCTTTAAACACGACCCCGGCTCTGCCAAGCTCTACCTCCCTGGTGGCTCCGTGCCCAAGATCGGCGAACTCTGGAAGAACCCCGATCTCGCCGAGGTGCTCACCACCTTGGCCAAGGCCAACTCCATCGAGCCCTTCTATCGTGGCGACATCGCGCAACGAATCGCCGAGGGTTTCGCCAAGAATGGAGGCATGGTCACCGCCAAAGACCTCGCCGCGTATCAGGCCCGCATCGTGGAGCCCATCACGATCACCCTCGGCGAGCGCACCATCCACACGCCACCCCTGACGTGCGGCGGTTTCACAGTCATTCAAATGCTGAGCATTCTGAAGGCGATGAAGTGGGACACCATTCCCGATGGCAGGCGTCGCCTTTATGCTCGCGTCGAAGCCATGCGCCTCGCTTGGCGCGACCGCCTTTCCTTGCTCGGCGATCCTGCGTTCGTTCAAGTGCCACAAGAACGGCTCCTGTCCCACGACTACGCAGCGGAATGCGCCGAAAAGATTCTCACCATCGTCAAAGAGGGCCGCATCCTGGACCCCGAGTTCACCACCAGCACGCAAGGGGGCACCCTGAGCTTCAGTGCCTGCGACAAGGACGGCAATGTGGCCGCCCTGACACTCACACACGGCAACGGCTACGGAGCGCACGTCACCGTCGAAGGGCTGGGCCTCACGCTCGGTCATGGCATGTCGCGCTTTGATCCACGTCCTGACCATCCCAATGCACCAGCGGCTAGCAAGAAACCACTGCACAACATGGTTCCCGTGGTCATCACGGAAGCTGGTCAGCCAGTCGTCGCTATCGGTGGTCGCGGTGGACGACGCATCCCCAATGCCATGCTGGAGTTTCTCACTCAATTCGTGCTCAGAAACCGCCCCTTCTCGGAATCTCTCGCCTCACCACGACTGCACACCGAGGGCTCTAAGGTCATCGAGTTTCAAAAGGCCTGGCCCAAGCCTAGCATCGACGTGCTGAAGACGGCAGGCTACACCGTGAAAGTCGGCGGCAGCGCCACGCTCAGTGGTGTCGGTTTGGAAAAGGGCCAATGGTCCGCAGGAATGAAGTAGGATGCTTCACTTCTCCAGTGCCCACGTCACTCCATTGACCAAAAGCCGCCGCACGTCCGCGATCTGCATGTCCTGAGGCGCACCGAGACTGGTGTAAAAGACACGCGCCTTGTTCGTGCCATAAGTGCGTGTCCACGCGACTGGCTGCGGCGGCGTGATGGCACCGGGCTGCGGAGTGCCGATGAGCAAAGGCGTCGCATTGTCCGCGAGCGGCAGCACCTTGTAGAGCGAGAGATGTCCGAAGATGTTGGCGGCGTTCACACCGGCGAGCAGCGCGCTGCTCTCAGCTCCTTTCGCCACACTCACGCGGTAGGGCAAACCTTTGGTTTCATAGCCCGTGTTCTCGCCACCGAGAACATCATGCGTGAACTCCGGCCACGGGGCGAGGCTGGGATCAACGAGGTCCTTGGGTTTCGGAAGGAAGGCATGGTTGGCCGTGCGAATGCCGACCAGCGGTTTTCCAGCCTCCAGGTGCGCACGAATCGCGGCCATCTGCTCCTTCGGAGGAAAGCGACGACGCGAGAATAGCACCAACACATCCGCATCCTTCATCGCCTCAATGAGCCCCTCGAAGTGATGCTTCTCCGGCTTGTCGCCTTCGATGATCGTCACACGATGTCCCGCCGGTTTGAGTTCCTTGTCAGCGAAGTCGCGCATTGAGGTCGGCGCTTCATAGTTATCTGGCTCTTCGACAACCATGATCACAATGTTCGCGGCGGGCACCCAGTCTGTGAACAAAAACACAATGGCGAAGACGGCGATAAGACACTTCATACTGATGACCGATTACGCATTCAGGCCGCCAGTTCTTTGGCATTGCGACGCCGTTGTCTTTCAAAGCGACATCACTTCACTCGCTCCAGCATCTCCGGCATGGGGCGACGCAAGGTGCGGCGGCAGAGCGACGAGGACGAGCAGGACAGGCGTTTCATCAGAGTGAGTAGTTACTTGGAGGGCTTGGGCTCTTCGGTGAGCAGGAAGGTCATGAGGTCGCGCAGCTCTTCCTTGCTGAGAGTCTTGTCGATGTCCGTGGGCATGAGGGACACAGCCATGGGCTCCACCTTGACGATGTCCTTCTTGGCCAGCTTCGCCGCTTGTCCACCAGGCTGGGTGAGCGTCAGTTCCTCTTCGTTCTCGCCTGTTCGTGTGCCGACCGCGCTACCGCCGTTTTTAAGAGTCGCGACATAACCCACAGCGTCAGGATTGATGACGGCATTCGGCTCTACGATGTCGCGCAGCACACTGGCGTAATCGCGATGAACGAGATTGTTCAGATCCGGCCCGACGGCGAAGCCTTCGGCGCGCATGACGTGACAGGTAAAGCAAGCTGCCTTGCCTTTGAACAAAGCGGCACCGTTGTGCCAGTTGCCTCCCGCGAGTTCAGGGATGCTGCGCTCAACGACATCGCTGACAGCAGGCTTCGCAAAAGGAAGCAGGAACCGCCGAGTCGAAGGTGCGCGCTCGCGCTTGTCGCGATCCGTGAAGTAGGACACGTCGAGAGACTTCATCGGTGTGGTCACTGCCAGCTTGATCTCCTTCCACTGATTCTCGGCGGTGCCGACAACGGTCACGCGCGACTCATGATCGCTGATGCGTTCGACGCGCGCCTTGGGGGCTTCGAGAGTCAGGGCAGCATCGCTCCTGAAGATCATTGTCACCATCTCAGGCTTCGGGATGTAGCCGAGATCCGAGCCCGGCTGAGTGAGGGGTTGCAGCATGTTGAACAAGTCGAGCTGCGCATGGAGCTGGAGCTTGCCTTCCCTGCTCAGTGATGGCCAGAGCATGTCGTGGGCGCTGCTGGCACGAGTCAGCCCCTTGACCGCGACGAGATCAGGATGCGGCAACCAACCCGTCCATTTCTCACCTTTGCCCCCTTCCCATCTGGCAGCGACACCATGGAGATCATGCGCGAGTGCTAGCAGCGCACCTTGGCTCCTCTTCTTGGTGTGCAGCGCGTAGTTCACTGCGTCACGACGTGCCTTCGTCTCGATGATTAAACTTCGCCGATCCTCACCCAAACGCACCGACTCCATCGCCAGCTCTTTCTTGGCCTGACGCTGCTGCATCTGCACCACCTTGTAGCCAGGACGCATGGTCTCAAGATGATCACCAGCGTCCACATAGCGACCGGACTGAATGCTCGCTCGTTTCGCCAGATCGCTCCACTCATCGGCGGCGATCTCACGATCAAAGGCGACCACCGTCTCGGTCTCATTCGCTGCCCAGGTGAGCACGGGCTGAGGTGAATCCTTGTGCTGATAGCTGATCTTGAAAAGCCTGCCATCGCCCTTCGGACCATTGCCCCAATCAGGCTTGCCCGTGTGGCAGCACACCACCAGATCACCGCTTGGCGAGATCGCGCAATCAATGGCAAGCAGCCCGATGTTCGCGATCAGTTGCGTGCTTGCCACATAACCCGCTGCCGTCTTCACCGTGGTGGTGCGCCACAGTTTGCCGCGCGATTCGCCCGTCACGAGTGCATCATCTTCCCAGAAGGACGGGCCAAACAATCCCCTGCCCTTCGTCGGCGTATTGAAGCGAAAGCCGCAGGTGCTCTGATGCTGCGGCGCGTAATCCCACACGCTCGGTTCATCCACCACATCAGGCAGGAAGGTGGGATGACGGGGAGGGAAGCCATAATGACGACCCGCCTGAATGTGCAGCAGTTCATCAAAGGGATTTCCATTCGGCACCCAGGTCGCGCCCTCCTGCTCGCTGCCGAAGAGGTCGCCCACCTTGTTGAATTGCAGCGACATGATGTAGCGCAACCCGCTTGCGAGCTGCTCCACTTTGCCATCGGGCGTGATGCGCAGGAGACAACCGCGACGCTTGTCCGGTGAGTAGTGCGGGGTCCCCGAGGGCTCTTTGCCCTTCTCGAACTTGTCCTGCCAATACGGGTTGTTGTAGCCCGCATTGCCCATCGTCAGATACCAGGCTCCGTCGGGGCCAAAGGCCAACGCCATCGAGCTGTCCACGCGACGATGATTCAGATACTTCGCTGCGACGAGTTCGGGATCATCGAAGCCCTTCGCAATGGTTTCGCGCTTGTCTGGAATGCCGTCACCATTCGTGTCACGGAAGCACACGAGTTCATCCGTGAGCACCACATACGGATCACCATCCTTCACGACCATGCCGAGCGGATAGTTCGGGCCACCTTCGGGTGAAAACGTATCCACCTTGTCCTCCAGTCCATCGCCATTGGTATCACGCAGCAGATGGAACCGACCATCGTAGCCACCGGCAAACAACCGACCATCCGCCGCATACTCGATGTTGTTCAAGCTCGTCAGCTTCACGGGCAGCTCACGGACGACAAAGCCAGGCACCAGCATCTCCGGCATGATCTTCGGTTGCGCTGCAAAGGGCGGCTCAGGTTGCTTGTCAGGCACCGGTGGGATCGGTGGTTCAGCGGCCAGACCCTCAAGGGTGACGACAGAAGCAAGTGCGAGGAGCCATTTCATGAGACGCAGAAGTAAACGGGATCAACGGCGAACGAGTCAAGGTTTCTCGATCACGAGCCCGGCTTTGCCATCGAAGCGAGCGACCACCACGCTGCCGTGGTTGAGCTTGTCCTTGCCCGCCTTGTTCTGCGCGATCAGGAATCGACCTCCACCCAGAGGTGCAATGCCGTAGGATGCATTGAAGAACCACTTGTCGGTGAAGCGGAAGGTCGCATCCGAGCGAAGCAGTTCCGCAGGCTTGCCATAGCAACCAAACCAAAGCGCACCATCCGCACTCGCGACGGTCTGAATGCCCATCAAGGTGTAGCCGCTCGCCAGCACATGGCGCGCCCGAAATTTGAAGCTCTCATCATACTCGTATAGGTAGTTTTCGTTGACGTTCTTGGGCAGCCCTCCCACCACGATGAACTTCCCTTCGTGATAAGTAATTCCGCCCGCCCCATGCACCACCTCGGGCACTCGATGCCGGGCCACTTCAGCGAGAGTCTCCGCATCATACACATAAACCCATGAGTCCTCTTTGCCTGCGGGCTCATTGAACTTGCCCAGGTTCGTCGCCACATACACACGCCCAGCATGAAAGCAGAGATCGCCATGGTGATTCGCCACAGGCACCTGCTTCATCACATGCCCCATCGTATCTGTCTTCACCAACACATCCGTCCAGCACCAGTAGATCGCGTCTTTGCCATTGGTGCAGATGCCTTGCACATGTCGCTTGTAAGCGCCCTCGCAAGTCATCGGCTTAAACCCCGAATCAGCAGCCATGGCCACCGACGCAGCAAGGAGAAACAGCAGCATCTTCATGGAATGATTCGTCGTGGTTCGATAGCGTTCAGCAACGGCCACAAGAAAACCAGATTCCCAGCCGCCACGCCGAATTACTTCGCACCTTAATTGGTCGTTGGTGCCGAGGTCGGGATCAGCCCTTCCTTCTTCTTCGCCTCCACTTCGAGCCGGGCATCCGTCGCATACGGATTCATCGGCATGAGCGTAGCGGGGACCGGGGCGCGACGATAGTTCTGGGCGTCGCCTGGTCCGTAGTTGGTGGTGAGATACTTGATGATCGTTTTCTGGATGGCAGGATCGAGCTTCCAGAGACCGCCATACTTCTGCATCCACTCCAGTGTCGAAGTCCAATTCGCTTCCGTGGCCCGCTGGCGAAGGAAGGTTTGCGACGAATGGCAGACGATGCAGTGATTGCGCACGATCTCCCAGTCCGGTGCGATCTTCATGCCTGTAGTGGAATCGACCGGAACCTTCTCCTCAGCAGCGAGAGCGAAGGAACCCAACGATAAAAGAGCAATGATAAGCGTGCGCATGATCAGGAGGCCTGGATGGCGAGACGGTGGCAGGAATTGTTCAGGTAGCCTTCAGGATTCCAGCCTGGCAGGACCATGGGCTGAGCGCGTCCCTTGTCGTCCGTAGCCCGTGCCCAGATCTCATAGTAGCCCTTCTTCGGCAGGCTCAACTCCGTGTGCCACTGCTGCCATGCGTATCGGTTCGCAGGCTTGCTGAGGTTGGCTTTGGTCCAGGTGATGCCGAAGTCGATGGATACATCCACGCTAGCAATCTCCCCTTCTCCAACCCACGCATGACCGCGCACGGCGAGCTTGTCTGCCAGCGGATGCGTGATGCCCGATTTCGGGAATGTGATCAACGACTTCACCGGCATCTCCGCGATCACCTGCATGTCCTCGGCAGGCACCTTCGTGCCGGGAGCCACGGGATAACGCGGCATGCGATAGGAGTGCCCGGTCATCTTCTCGCCATCGTGCTCACGATCACGGATGACAATCTTCTTCAACCACTTGCCACAGGTCGATGCGGCCCAACCACCGAACATGAGACGCAGCGGATGACCATTTTGAATCGGGATGTCTTCACCATTCATCGCGAACACCAGCAACGACTCATCTTCGAGCGCCTTCTGAATGGGCACGCCTCGTGAAATGGCTGACTTCTTCGGATCACCGGACAAGTGGGCGTCCGCTCCGTAGTAGCCGATGTAAACTGCATCCTTTTTGATGCCACAATGTTTCAGCACATCCGCCAGGCGAATGCCGGTCCACTTCGGGCAGCCGACACCACCGGTGGTCCACTGATTGCCCGTGGCGGGCGGGTTGAACTCACTGCGCCCATTGCCAGCACACTCGAGCACCATTTGCAGATCGTGATGCGGGAACTTCTCCTTCAATTCCTTCAGCGTGAAAGTCGTCGGCTTCTCACAACTCTCCCCCGCGATCTCCAGCGTCCACTTGTCCGCATCCAGGTTCTCTGGTGTCGGCATGTGCCCGTTGTTGCGAATGAACAAATGCTTCGCTGGCGTCACCGCATCGTCCAACAAATGTGCGGGCGTCTCAGCCACCAGCGGACGATCATTCATCACCGTCAGCCCCTCTTTGCCCGGGATCTGAAACGGCTCGGGACTCTGTGCGAAGGCGGCAGGAATCAAACCGGCAGGCATCTTGTCCGCGAAGACGATCTCCGCCCCCACCGCCGCCGACATGGAAAGCAAACCAAGCCTCTCCAGAAATCCACGACGACTGAACGGATCAGCTTTCCTTCCCCAGACAATCTCATCCGCACGTTGTGGATTTTCGGAATACAACTGGTGCAGGCCAGCCTGCTTCGGAGGCGTCGGAGAGGAGCTTTTCATGAGTGGAGGATACGTGGAGACTGAACCCAATATTGTGGGGATGGATCGAAAGCTGACAAGCCTGCGATTACGAGCAGTTCGCCAGCTCCTTTCCACTCACGATCCTGTCATCGCTCAACACGAGCAACAGCTGCTTTTATCTTCTCAATTGCTTCACGCCATGATGTCGGCCCGTCACACCACCACGAAAGATCGACGGCAAAGTAGCCTTGGTCGGCTTTAAATCGGTAACCTACTCCATCCGTTCCTAGCATGAACTCATCAGGTCGAAGACAAGGCAGAGAAACTCGCTTCAGATCATTAATAACATCAGCAACAAGCTCGTGAGCCACTTCCCCTGTGGAAGTTTCAATCGTTGGTTCCATTTTTCCTGGATGCATTAAGCGATCAAGCGGAGTCCTAAACTTATCTGCATCCACTCCCCGCTTCCAAACCACGAATTCCACAAAGGAGGCAAGTCTCGATTTATCTCGTCTGGGTGTGTAAAGAGTAACGCGAGTTTGATCAGCGAATGCAGGAAGACACCAGAACGAGAACACGCATTGGTAGCTGCCGGATGCTGCTACGCTGTTGAGCCTCTGGAGAGCAGATTGGCACAACTCTTGAAACTCTTGGATATGATTTTTCTCCATCGGCGGACTCTGATGATCATCTGCGAAGGATAAAGCCAGTCTTCGACTTCTTTATCTCGGCCACTTCGTCAGCACCTTCCCATCTACGCCTTTCAGCACCAGGCCTTCGATCCTCACTTCGCCTTCGCCGCCACAGGGATCGAGGCGCAGGGCATGAACGGTTTTTGTTTCGTCGATGCGCAGAGTCATCTCGTGCCATTCGCCGTCGTGTTTGACTTCGAAGTCTTGGTGTTTGCCTTTGGGGAGGATGGTTGCGGCATCGGTGGTCCAGTAGAGTTCGGCGGGGCCGGTGGCGTGGCTTTGGAGTTTGAATTCGAGGACGTAGGGACCGGGAGTGGTGTGATGCAGATCGCTGAAGGCGATGCCGGGATCATCACCGGTGCATTGGAGAATGAGTTGATCGCCTTCGACGGTGAGTTTGGTGCCTTTGCGGGCGCGAGGGAGCGTGGTGGCGGTTGATTTGCCTTGGCGGACTTTGCCGGCGGTGAGCGCTTTATCGTAGTCGGTCCATTCGCGGTGGCGATGATCACCGGGTTCGGTGGAGACGGGCGTGCGTTCCTTCGGCGGCGTCATGAGGACGTGCTCGGCCATGTCGTGCCATTGTTTGACCATGCGCTGAACGATGTCGGGATGCTGTGCGGCGACGTCGTGCAGCTCGGTGCGGTCCGTGCGCAGATTGTAGAGCTCCCAGGGCTCGCTTTGAAAGCTGACGAGCTTCCAATCGCCATCGCGCAGGCCGCGATCACTCGAAAAGAGCAGATGAATCGGCGGACGTGCCTTCAACTCGCCACCGGCGATGATCGGCGCGAGCGACGTGCCGGCGAGCGGCGTGAGTTCGCGTTCAGGAAAGCTCTGCGGCAGCTTGGCACCGGCGAGTTCGGCAAGGGTGGGCAGCACATCGACGAGATGCGCGGGCGTATCGATGACGGTGCCGGGCTTTTGCTTCAAACCGGCGGGCCAGTGCAGGATGGCGGGCGTGGAGATGCCGCCTTCGAATTGGTTCTGCTTGTAGTAGCGGAAGGGTGAATTGCGGGCCCAGGCCCAGCCGGTGCTGTCGCTCCAGCTTGTCTTGGGATCAAACGGCTGCGCGTCCGGCTCCGGGCGGCCGCGGTCGTAAGGACACGCGCCGTTGTCGGATACGAAGAGGATGACGGTGTTGGCGAGATCGCCGTTTTGATCGAGATCGGCGATGAGGCGGCCCATTTCCTGGTCGATGCGGTCGATGAGGCCCGCGTAGGCGGCCATGCGTTTCGCTTCCCACGCTTTTTTCTCGGGAGTGAGCTGATCCCACGCACGCACGTGCTCGGGACGCGGTGATTCTTCGAGATTCGCGGGCAGGAGGCCGATTTGCTTTTGTTTGGCGACTCGCGAGGCACGCACGCGGTCCCAACCGGCATCGTAGCGGCCGAGATACTTCCGGTAATCTTGCTCCAGAGGCTGCAAAGGCGCGTGAGGGGCATTGAAGGCGATGTATTGAAACCACGGCTTCTTCGCCTGACGTGCCTCGCTGATGAACTCGATGGCGCGGTCCACGTTGGCGATGGTGGTGTAGAAGCCTTTTTCGGGCACGGGCCATTTTTCGCCGTTCAGGCGGAAGGTTTTGTCACCGAGGTAATAATTCGTCGCGCCGGAAAGATGACCAAAGTAGCGCTGAAAGCCAAAAGCGGTCGGTTCCTGGCTGAGATGCCATTTTCCGGTCATGGCGGTGAAATAGCCCGCTGGAGCGAGAACTTCGGGAATGATCGCGGCGCGCTTCAAACTCTCGTCACCGGCCTGGCGGCACCAACGGCCACTGAGGAGGCTCACGCGCGATGAATGGCACTTGGCGGTGTTGTAGAACTGCGTGAAGCGCAGGCCATTCGCGGCCAGTTTGTCGAGATGCGGCGTTTCGATCTCGCTGCCGTAACAACCGAGGTCGGAGAAGCCCATGTCATCGACGAGGACGAGGAGGAGATTGGGCTGAGGGGCAGCAAAGAGCGAAGGGCAGAGAGCCAAGAGCAGGGCGAGGAGTCGCATGGGGCTGGTAACGCGGTAGGGACACGGATGTAGCTTCGATTATAAATCGAAGACGAGATGCCAGATGAGTATGCGAAGGTCGGGAGCATGGTCGAAGCCACAAGACCTGCGACGCGACTTCCCCTGTGCGTCGCAGCTACTTCCCCATCACCCACGCGGGACCTTTGCCGCACGCATACGTCTTCAGCGGTGTGAGCAAACCTGAGTCGGCATCGCGGCGATACACGATCAGCTTGTGCGATCCTTCTCCAGCTGACACGACGAAACGATCACCCGAGACGAGTGCGAAGGAACGCGGCGTCTTCTCGGTGGGTGTCTGGCCGAGCGAAGCGAGTTCGCCGGTTTGAGCGTTCACGGAGAAAACCGCGAGGCTGTCATGGCCTCGATTTGACGCATACACAAAGCGTCCGTCGGTGCTGATGTGGATGTCGGCGCAGGAGCCCTTGGTGCGCCAGTCTTCGGGCACGGTGGGGACGCTTTGGCGAGACTTCAGCGTGCCCTTGTCTGCATCGTAATCGCAGAGAGTGACGCTCTTGCCCTGCTCATTCACGAAGTAGGCCCACTTGCCGTTCGGGTGGAAGGCGAAGTGTCGCGGACCCTCGCCAACGCCGCCGGGGAGATGCGGCGGTGTGTTGGAGGTGAGCTGACCAGTCGTGGCATCGAAGCGGAGTTGCTCGACCTTATTCAGCTCGCCGACATGCGGCACGAAGGCGAACTTGTTCGCTACATCGGTTTGAATGCTGTGGGCCTTGAGGCCGGTCGTGAGCGTGCAGACAGGAGTGCCGGTGACGCGTCCGTCTTTGATGGCTGAGACACCGACGACGCCTTCGCTGTAGGAGGCCGCAAGCAGCCAGCAACCGGTTTTGTCAGCATAAACGTAGGCCGCATTGAAACCCGCATCAGCGAACGTGGGGTTCGACAGCGCGCCTGTTGTCGCATCGACATCCAGCGTGGCGAACTGCTTGGCCGAGCGCACCGAGGCGTAGAGGTGCCTGCCGTCCGGGCTCATCGAGAGGCTGCCGGGCGAGCCGGGCAAGGCGGTCTCGCTTTGGCGAGTAAGTTCGCCAGACGATTCATCGAGCGACCACACGGCGATGCGCTTCTCGCCGCTTTCGGAGACATAGACGATGGTCGAGCCTGCGAACGAAGCGCTGGCGAGCGTGAGGAGAGCGAGGACGAGTTTCATCGCGGGAAGGAACGTCTGGCGCAGTGGATTCGTGCAAGGCGCTTATCGAAGCCGGACGAAACGATGGAACGCGCACTCGAAACGCATGGAATGGAACCTGCTTCTCGGCCATGATTGTTCACTCATTAGCCGATGCTACGCGACTGCAACATGCTGGCATTCGTAGCGTAGTTACATTTCCCCAAACACCTCATGAATCGTCGTCGTTTTATTCTCCGCTCCCTTGGTGCCACGCTCGCACTGCCGGGCCTGCCTTCCCTCATGGCCAAGTCCGTGGGCGGCAACTCCGCAGTCCAACTCGCCAAAGGTGCCGGCATGGGCGCGCGGCGCTTTGTGGCGATCGGCAACCTGCTTGGCTATCAGACCAAGAGCCTCTTCCCCACCAAGACCGGCACCGAGTATGAAAAGACCACGTTGCTCGAGCCGCTCTGGGACATTCGCAAGCACATGACCGTGTATCGCGGTCTCGATCACGGCGTGCGCGGCGGTCACTTCGCCGTGCATTCGTTCCTGTCCGGCGTGCTGCATTCCGAAGCGCAGAACCGGCCTGAGGGGAATGTCACGATTGACCAGTATCTCGCCGACGAGATTGGTTTCCAGACTCGCTTCCCATCGCTCACCGTTGGCTCCGAAGGTGGCATCCATGGCGGCTGCCAGATTGCGTGGACGAAGTCGGGCGTGCGTGTGCCGCCGGTGACGAATCCTGCCGAGTTGTTTGAGAAGCTCTTCGTCACCGACTCGAAGGAACGCCAGGCGCGTCGCGAGCAGGAGAACAAGGTGCAGGCGTCCATTCTCGACTCCGTGCGCGAAGAAGCGAAGAGCCTGTCGAAGCAGGTGAACAAGGAAGACAAGGACAAGCTCGACGAATACCTCACCTCCGTGCGCGATGTCGAGAAGCGCCTGGAACTCCGCCAGCGCTGGACCAGCCAGCCGAAGCCCAAGGCTCCTTTTGACAAGCCCGCGAATCACAATGCGGTCGAAGACCTGCCGATGCTCTATGATTTGATCGCGCTCGCCTTGCAGACGGACAGCACGCGCATCGCCACGCTGGAGATCGGCGGCGACTTCATGCCGCAGCATCTCGGCATCAAGAAGGACTGGCACGGCCTCTCCCATCACGGCAACGACCCCGAAGCCGTCGCTGATTTGATCACCCTGGAGAAATATCAGATCGAGCACTTCGGCAAGTTCGTCGCCAAGCTCGCGAAGCTGAACGACGGCGACCGCACCTTGCTCGACTCCACGACTGTCCTCTTCGGCAGCGGCATGGGCGATGGCAACACGCACAAGAACTCCGACCTGCCCATCCTCCTCGCCGGTGGCGGCTACAAGCACGGCGAGTTCCGTCAGGTGCCCGGCGAAGGCATCAACAAGGTCCGCCTATGCAATCTCTTCGTGGATGTCGCGCAGAAGATGGGCGTGGAGATTGATTCCTTTGGCAACAGCACCGGACGCTTCGCGTGATGCGTAGGGTTCTAACGGCGGTTTGACAGCAAAAGGGCGTGAAGCACCTTCGACCATGCAAATCACTCTCGATCTACCTGATGATGTTTTTGCCCAAGCGGAAGCGATGGCACGCAGGGAATCGCGCAGTCTTCCCAGCGTGGTGCTCGATCTCATCCGGGGTGCAAGGAAGATGCCTCAGACTGACCCCATTCCCGCTGAAAGTGGCAAGGCGTGGAGGCTGCCGGTCGTCGCAGGATCACGGCCCTTCACCGTGGAGGAAATCGACAGGATGCTGGAGGAGGATGGTCTTCCATGAGCTGGTTGCTTGATGGCAACTTGATCGTCGCGCTTCTCATTGATGCCCACCCAAATCATCACCGTGCAAGGGCTTGGTTCAGCTCGATCACGGACGAGGTGGTGACCTGTTCGGTCACTGAAGGAACTTACCTTCGTCTTCACATGCGGATGGCGGCTGATCGCAGCGCTGCCTCAGCCTGGCAAGTTCTCGCCCAGTTTCAGAGCAATCCGATGCACCGCTTCATCGACGACGGCTTCACCTACGCCGAGGTCTCATCTCAAAAACTGCAAGGCCACAAGCAAGTGACCGATGCATGGCTGGCCCAGTTAGCTCGTCGTCATGGTAGTCGTCTCGCCACCTTGGACGCCGGATTGGTCTCGGAGCATGTGGACGTTGGATTCTTGATTCCAGAGTTACCGCTTGCCACGGCCCAGCCGTAAAACCCTCCCCCAACAACGCACCCCCGCGCTTGATCTTGAAGCCCACACTCTATCTCTCCTGTCTCCTTCTAGCGGCCGCAGCTTGGCCGATTCATGCCCAAGACAAGCTGCCTGCCCCGAAGCTCGTGCAGCAGTTCCTCGGCAAATACTGCACCGAGTGTCACGACGCCGATGTGCAGAAAGGCGACCGCAACTTCGAGGCGTTTGCTTTGCCGCTGAAGAACACCGCCGACCTCATCGACGCACGCGACATCATTGATCAGCTCACGCTGAAAGAGATGCCGCCAAAGAAGGCGGATCAGCCGACGAGCGATGAACGCCTCGCGATGATTCGTGCGCTGCGCGATGGCAGCGCGACGGCGTTCAAGAAGATGGAGAGCACCGGCTCACGCACTGTGTTGCGCCGTCTCTCCAGCCGCGAGTATGAGAACACGCTCGCGACCTTGATCGGTCGTCGCGTGGATACGCTTGGTCTCACCGCCGACTTCCCGAAGGAGAAAACCACCGAGCACATGGACACCATAGGCAAGTCGCTGGTGACCTCCGGTTTCCTCGTCGATCAATACTTCCAGTCCGCCAATCGCCTTGTCGAAGCGCGCCTGGGCAAGCCAGCGACGGAGCCCAAGCAATGGCACTTCAACGGCCACTTCGTGCAATACGAAGAGCTGCAAGGAGCGCACAAAGCCGCGTTCGATTATCGCTACCTCAACCTCTACGAGCAGCCCAACTCCGACACTCGCCAGGGTGGCTACGGCCACATCGAAGACTTCCAGCAGGGCGTGCCCGTCGCCGGTTTGTATGATCTCGAAGTCGAAGCGCAGGCGATGCATCGCGATACGCATTACGATCCGAAGATCTTCGGCATCGACTTCTCCGAGCCCTTCATCCTCGGCGTCGTGCCGGGCGATGTCACCAAAGGCCACATCCATTACCCGCAGCCCATCGAGCCCTTGCTCGCGAGCACCACGGTGCCGGATGACAAACCGACGGCACTGAAGTTCCGCGTCTGGCTCGAAGCTGGGCAAACCCCTCGCTTCATCTTCCCCAACGGCCCGTATGAATCGCGTGCCTCGGTCATTCAGGTGAATCAGCGCTACAAGCATGAGTTCAAGGATCAGAAGACTCGGCTCGATGTGAGTCGCACCACCCTGCTGCGCGAAGGCAAGCTCCCGCACATCCGCATCAGCGACATCAAGATCAACGGCCCCGTCAAAGAGCACGGCGGCAGCGTGGAAGAAGTCGCCGTGTTTGGCAAAGAAGGCTTCAAGGCCGAGCGCGCAGTCGAGCAACTCCATGCCTTCGCCGAGAAAGCGTATCGTCGTCCGCTCACCGACGCAGATCGCCAACCGATCCGCGCCATGTATGACAAGCGCATCGCCGAGAAGGCATCGCCACGTCAGGCCGCACTCGATGCGCTGAAGCTCATCCTCTGCTCGCCATCGTTCCTTTATCTCAGCGAGATCACTGACGAGACCGCGAAGACACTGAAGCCTATCGACCTCGCCTCACGCCTCTCGTATGCGCTGTGGACCGCGCCTCCCGATGACGCCCTGCTCGCCTCAGCGAAGTCTGGCAAGCTCACGCAAGACGCCGAATTGAAGAAGCAAATCGAGCGCCTCATGAATGACGACCGCATCAACGGCTTCATCAACGGCTTCCTCGATAGCTGGCTGAACCTGCGCGACCTCGGCACCCAGCCGCCGCCGCGCGAAACCAACCGCGCCTACTATGCCGAGGATCTCCCGACTTCGATGAAGACCGAGGCTCGCCTCTTCTTCCGCGATCTGCTCAAGGCCAACGGCAGCGTCGCCCAGTTCATCGACGCCGGCCACACCTTCGTGGACAAGAAGCTCGCGAAGCTCTACGACCTGCCCGAGAAGGACAAGCTGCGCCTCGCGGATGGCTTCCAAAAAGTCAGCCTCAAGGACAACAACCATCGCGGTGGCCTGCTCGGCATGGCCGCCGTGCTCACCGTGAGCGCGAACGGCGTCGAGACCTCGCCCGTCACACGAGGCGTGTGGGTCACGGACAACTTCCTCGGCGTCCCACCACCACCGCCACCAGATGTCGTGCCCGCCATTGATACCGACACCACGGGCACCAAGACGATCCGTGATCGCCTCGCCAAGCATCGCGCTGATCCCGTGTGTGCCGAATGCCATCGCAAGATCGACCCGCTCGGTTTCAGCCTGGAGAGCTTCGACGCCGTCGGACGCTGGCGCGTCACCTACCCCAAGCCTGGAAACAATTCCTCCGTCGCCCCCAAGAATGCCCAAGCCCCCGAGCCCAAGAAGGACCAGCCTCCAGCGCCGAAGCCTGACAAAGGGCCAGAGCCCAAGGCCAACAAAACCCCGGAGCCCAAGGCGAACAAGCCAACCGATCCGAAAGGCGGCAAGCCTCCTGGCCCCAACAACGGCAAACCTCCCGCGCCTAACAAACCCAAGCCCTCTGCCCCCAAGGTCGATCCCTCCGGCGAACTCCCCTCCGGCGAGACGTATGCCGATTTCGCCAGCTTCAAGAAGCTCCTCGGCGACACCCGCCAGGACCTCGTCACCCGCCATCTCATCCGCCAGTTCCTCACCTACAGCACCGGCCGCAAGATGGAGTTCGCCGACACCTTCATCATCGACGACCTCCACGACAAGGTGAAGAAGCAAGGCCTCGGCCTGCGCACCCTCATGACCGAGTGCCTCATGAGTGAGATCTTCCGGTCCAGGTGATTGGCGGCGGGGGGGCTGGCGCTGCTGGTGGCGTAAGACTGCCGGGTGCTCACCCGACCCTGGCTGTCATAGAGCAGCGGCGTTCCCGTGTGGTGGTTCAAGGCGAACCCGCTGGAGCCATTGACAGTCACCAGTAGCACGGTGAGAAACGCGAGACATCGTGTCATCAGTCGCATCTCTGACCGAACGCCCTGCCGCAGCAGCGGCATTGATGACGGACTGCCGGAGGAGGCCAGACCCACACCGCATAGGCGAAGCGGAGCGAAGCCAACTCGTTTCCGCCACCGACCAGCACTCGCGCCTGTCGGCCAAGCGGAAGGTGAACCGGGACAGCGCTCCGTGGCGAATGCCTTGCTGCGGCGAGCAGCATCCCTTTCGGGCCGACGGAGGAGGAGGTCCGATACTGCATGGGCGAAGCGGAGCGCAGCCAACATGGCGTTGGGATGTTGAGTTGGAAGTAGGTTGTTTGGCTCTATCGAAATGTCGTGGGGTCGCTCAAAGACGTATGCCGCTGTGTGAAAGCGTTGGCAGGCAGACTTGTGCGGGTCTCGACATCATTCGGAGCAGGTTCGCAATCGAGCTGCGACGCCCCGAGGGACGAGGGAACGTGATGGCACTTCAAAATGAGGCAAATGGGTTGGCACATGGGTTCATTTCGTTGATACGAGTGAGTTCCGTTTGCTGCTGGATATTACATTTATCCAACGCGCCTACATCAAATTCACAAGCCTCCAGCGTTTCCGCTCGTCGAACATGGCCTACACAACAAGAGCATTGATAATCTTAAGTTTGCTATGCGGCCTTGTATCCGTTTGCTATCACGTCAACCGCGTAACCCGCGAGCCTGAAGAACATGTTTGTATGGGAGCGGTTGAGCTGTTCAGAGATGGGGCGGGTTCACCTCCCATAATCAGCAAAGATAACGCCCTCCAATTAGAAAGGTGGGCTGAATCAGTTCACTGCGATACGCTGGCTTCCAAAGCGGTCCAGATCGATCATCCAAAGCTCTTGATTTGTGACCTGAGTGTGGACGCAGTCTGGGACCTCGATCAACCAGTGATGAGAGTTTTCGCCATGGGCTCGATGCCCAACTATACGAGGCGCTACCTCGAAGCCTTGTTGAATGAGTGTGTGATCTTCGCCCGAGGCAAGAATGGCTTGTTGCCACCAGATGTTCGAATCAGGATTTCAATCCATCCCGAAACTCCAATAAAAGTGCCTCAGTATGGCCCACTCTCGATCACCGTATGGTGGTGCTTAGGATCAGGGGGAGGGGCGATTTTGGGACTAATTCTGACAATAGTCGCAAAGTTGTTTTTTGGTTCCCGGTGGGGATAGTGCAAAATGGGTTGTCACGGCTAATGGTTGGCTCGTGGGGGGCTTTAAGTATCGAGTGGAAGCTCGTCCCATTGGTCGCCACAAAGCAACCAATCCAACGAACGCCGCCTTTCTTCAATTACATAAGACTGCACGCGTCCTGGTAACTTGGTATTGGTCAGTTGTGCCTGATGAATCGCCCAATGCAGGCAATAAACAAGGTCAGCTGCTACAACAACTTCCTCACTCGCTCTGAGCTTGGCACGTTGGCGCAGAGACGAACTGCCTTCGCTCGCTTTGAGGTTTGGCAGCATTACCGCAAAGCGGTTGTCACAGTCTTTCCCAAAGTCGATTTGCGGAACCAACCCAAGGGTCCACGCAAAAGCCCACATGCCTTCGATTTGAACTTTGAAGCGGTTGGAGTCGCCTATGCCTTGCGTGACGAACTGATGCTCGGAAGGCGCAAGGGCTTTGACCGCATCTTCCTGTTGGAGCCACGCCCACGCTTTGCCCTTGTCAAAGCCATACGCGCAAGCAGCAGCAGCATGAAGGCATAGAAGACGCTTCACTATCTCGTCCAATGTTCTCGTGATTGTTACCCCATCCAGCAGAGGAAGTTTGTCGTTCACACTGAAGCCAAGACGGGCGGCAGTTTTTAGCGATTGCTTGCGAATGATTTCAAGGTCCATAGAAGGTTCCAAAGCCACCAATGCCGTTCGGTCCAGGATGCAACACGGGTTGGAGAGCAGGGTTTGTGTGTTCGCCTACACGAAGCAAGCGCATGACGTTCGGTGTTTCAATCGGGTGATGCCAAACAGTTCCCGGAGGATTTAGCAAACTCTTTCCAGACCGCATGTGCTGAAGCACATTTGTTCCAAGCTCTTGATTCATCATCCCGGCCAGCCCGGCATCGTTGCCCATCTGGTTGGCAAGAAAGCGATTGGCTGACGCACGATGCGCACCACGAGTTGTTCCGGTGATCGGAGCCTCAAATATAGTTTCGTAAACATTCAGATTCCGAGGCGCTCCCGTCCTTACAGCAGCCGCCGCCCCCCGTGCGACGGCGGTGGTGGTGCGGGCGGGGAGGGAGGCACCGGCGAGGGCGAGATCGGCGGCGATGGATGCGCCCTCGGCCATGTGGCCACGCAAGCTCCCGTAGTAGCGGGCACCCGAGATGTCTTCCGCACTGCGGGAGCTGCTCTCCGAGGGCATGATCTGCGTGTGGCTGCGCTCGAAGGTCGGCAGCTCCACATGGCCTCCGGCGGGGGACTTGGGGAGCAGCGTGGTCCAGTCGTAGAGGGCAAAGTTGTCCGCGCACAGACCGCTGGCGTCCAGCAGGGAGATGGGGCTGCCGTTGGCAAAAGCGAACAGGTTGAGCCCGCCATCAAACCCAATCGGGTCCTCGCTCACGAACCTCGCCAGCCAGGGGTGGTAGTAGCGGGCGCGCATGTGGATGAGGCCGGTTTCCTCGTCCCACATGACGCCGTAGGCTCCGTTGAACTGGAACGGCGTATCCGTATCCCCGCTGCGCTGGGCGATCAGCCCATAGGGCGTGTAGTCCAGCCGTCCCGTCACTGCCCCGGTGCCATCGCTCAGCGCGAGCACGCTGCCCACCTGATCCGTGTGGTAGTAGCGCAGGGTGCCATCGCTGCGCTCCTCATAGAGCAGCCCGGCGGGGCCGCCCCAGACATACCAGCGGGTGCTGCCGCCGGGGCGATGCTCCACCGTGACCTCGCTCAAGCCACTGAGGCCGTGCGGGTTATGCACGTAGCGCGTGGTGCCTGCGCTGCTCGTCTTGGTGAGGCGGCGGCCTTCCGCATCATAGGTGAAGCTCACGGTGCCGCTGGGGCTGAGGGTGAGACTGGTGAGGCGGTTGCGCTGGTCCCAGGTGGCATTGCTCAGGCTGGGATGCACCAGCTTGATGCCGGGACTGGCCTGGGGCAGGCTGATGCCGTAGGGCTGAGTGCTCACGGCGGGCACGACGGGAATGGCCAGCAAATTGCCATCCGCATCATGGCTGTAGCCGCTGATCCAATTTTCGGCGGTGTAAGTAAGGTTGGGCACAGGAGCCGTCGCTCCAGGGGGGATGGGCACGACGAACCGTTTGTCGATACGACCGGCGACATCCAGGCCCAGGCGCACGAGAGTAATGAGGTGGCCATCGGCCTTGCGTTCCTCAGCGCGGATGAACCGCCCGGCGGCGTCATAGAACAGCTTGCGGGTGGTGCCGTTGGGGCGGGTCACCTGGGTGAGGCGGCTGGCGGCGTCCCAGCTCAGGGTGGTGGTGCGGGCGGCCCAGTCCGTGACGGTGCTGAGGCGGTCACGGCTGTCATAGGTGTAGTCCAGGATCTTGCCATCGGGCAGGGTGAGGCGGGTGAGGTTGCCATTGGCGTCGTAGCGGTAGAGGAAGGTTTCATTCAGCGCGTTGGTGAAGGTGGCGACGGCGTTGCGGCGATCATAGGTGCGGGTGAGCACGGCACTGCCTTCGGTGAGCGTGAGCAGGTTGCCATTGCCATCAAAGGTGGAGGCCAGACTGCCCACGGGTGTGGTGGCACTGCTGGTGGCGTAGAACTCCACGCCCTTCACACGGTCGCGGCTGTCGTAGAGCAGTTTGGTCCATTGCCCGCTCGGCTCGTTGCGGCGCAGGATGCGCCCCTGGCTGTCGTAGGTCCAGGAGGTGCTTCGGGAGGTGGGGCTGGTCAGGCCATTGGCACGACCGTAGTTGTCATAGGTGTAGGTCCAGGAGGTGCCAGTGCGGTTCTTCAGCGTGAGGGGCCGCCCTTCGTTATCGTAGCTGTGCTCTACGAAGAAGCCGTCAGGTTGTGTGGTCTTCCAGACCTCGTTTCGATTGGTGTAATCGGTATGCGTGGTGAAGTTGAGTGGATTCTTCACGTCCGTGATCCTGCCATCGTCATCGAACGTGGTTTCCACGGTATGGAATAGAGCGTTTCGCACTTTCCAGGGCCTTCCTAAAGCATCAAGCTCGCGGGTGATAACGATACCGGTCGGGTCAGTCGTATCCGTGGGGCGATCAGCCAGATCGTAATCCGTCACCTGGGCGGGATTGCCGGGGTCTGGAAAGAGTGTTTTCCAGGGCTTGCTCAGCCGGGTGTAACGGAAGGTAGTGGTATGATTGCGAGCAGTGGTAGTGGTCTCCAGATCACGGTTGTCATTGTAGGTATGATGGATGTTGGCGTCAGGATCGCCAGGCATGCTGCCTGGGTGAAAGGTATCGACAAGCTGACGACGCAGGTTGTGGTCATACGTGGTGATGTTCCCACGCGAATCCTCAACAGAGGTGAGATCCCCCCGTGTATTGTAGAGAAAGGTAACTGTTCCGGCATCTGCACCAGTGCCCGTGGTAATTTTCCAAGGCCGGTCATAGCTGTCGTAAACACTGACTGACTTGAGCGTGCCCGCCACGCTGACAGTATGCACTCCCCCTGCTCCAGGGCTGCTGGCTGGCACATAAGTATAGGTGGTGATCACGCCAGAGGGGGCTGTCACCGTCTGGGGCTGGTGCTGCGCATTGTAATCGCTGTAAAGCGTCGTTTTGAAATTGCGGTCAGTCTCCGAGACCAAGTGGTTTTGGCCGTCGTAGGCGCAGCTCGACCCATGATTAAGGGCATCATAAACGGTGACCGGATTGTGCGATCCGTCGAAAAACGCGATCTTCTTATTTCCCAAAGGAGTGGTGGCTTGCGCAATGTGATCCTGTCCATCGTGCAGATAGCTGGTGCGGTTCCCCAGTGCGTCCACTGTGGCTGTCTTCCGGCGGCGCTGATCGAAAATGTGAGTGGTGCGTTCGCCCAGAGGATTCACCTCCACGGTCTGGCCGGGCGCATAGTAGTAGCGCCACACGCGGGCGGCATCGCCCTGGCTGATCTGGGCCGTCACACGGTCCTGGCTGTCAAATTCGCTGTTCTGCACCAGGAACTCTCCTGCATGATTCTTCATCCCTGTGAGCCGCCGCTGTGCATCATATTCGAAAGTGGTCGTTTTGCCCTCCACATCCGTGCTGGATTGCAGCGATCCATCCACCTGAACGAGGAAAGATACGGAGCGCCCCGTGCTGTCACTGACGCCAGTCATTCGCCCGGAAATGGGGCTGTATGCCAGCGTGAGGCTGCGTCCATAGCAGTCCGCCACACTCTCGACTCGCTTCTTCGTCGCATTCCATACGAAGGTGGCCTCCCTGCCCCATTGATCGGTTACTTTCGCCAGGGTGCCGTCGATATTGTAGGTCCATGTATTGCCGTGGCGTTCCTGGACGATGAACTGGCCAGTGCCGTTTTTCGTCAGCGTCGCCGTAACGCCCGGAGGCGACAGGTAAGTGCCATCCGGGAGACGCTGAAACTCCAGCACCCGGTCTGCGAGGTTGACGACTGCACTGTTGTTGTAGAGCCGGTCGGCCACCCACTTGGCCGCAAGCATGGCCGCAACCCAGTTGCGCGGCGTGGTGCCCCGGTTCTTGAACACGTCCCATGTGGCATAGATGCCCATGATCGCCGCCGCCGCGTGCTGCGCACTGCTGCCGCCCAGGGCACCCTCAATATCAGAACGCTCCGTGGCAGTGAAATGAAGACTGTGATTCCAGCCGTAGCCCAGGCCCGAGGGATTGATCTGTCGCTTGCCTCCATGGTAGTGCCTGCCGAAAGAGATGCCACGCGGCAACGATCCATCTCCCAACGTCAGATCGATTTCATCGTAGGTGAACTGACCGCTGCCCATGTCCACGGGATCACCGCCAGTGTGCAAAGCCTGTGTCACTGGCGCATAATTCATGCGGCCCGATGATTGAAGGAACTGGTCATAGGCTTGATAGGCGTTCATCGGAGCGCTTGTGCCTGAATAGCCGCCAAAGTATCCCCCAGTGATCTTCATCCCCACATTCAATCCCCCTGTAGTGGTTGGCTTCCAGGTCATGTAGCCTGCGCCCTGCCAGGAACCAATCGTGATCAGCCCGTCTCCAGGCACTAGAGCGAAGCCGGTCGTAGAGGTGACCGCACTCTCAATGGCGGCAATATCTGCCGCCTGATAGTGTGTCAGCGCCCCATAAACGGAAGTCAGCCAGTTGGTATTCGTGGCCAGATAGGTGGTGCCATTGGCCAGATTCCCCGCTGCTGTGAGGGAGGCGGTGCTCGCCGCAGACTGCCCGCCCTGCTGTTGCGCAATGACACCGTGCTCCATGGCACTGCCAATCATGGCCAGCGTGCCCAGCCAGGTATCCGTATCCGCCGCTGTCACCGCTGTGGTCCGGCCAGAAGCAGTCGTAAACTGAAGCGGAAAGTCCACATAGTAACCCCCTTCACCAGTGGTCGTATTATACTCATCTGCCATGAAGCCCAGGCGGTGGTGGTAAAACCCGGCAATGCCAGCCATATCCGCCAGCAACTTTCCGGCGCTCTGAGTTTGATGCATCCAGGCATAACCGACCACCGCCTGTGCCTCGGCCTTCAACCTGGGCGAGATCGCCGGATTGCTAAGCGCCAGTGTTTCCTGCTTTTCCTGATGTCTTCTCAAGGCAGCCTGAGAGCCATCCATGCCATACACCACAGCCCGGATACCCACTCTCGGCACCGTCTGCACAGGGCCGGTTTGATCACCAAACGTGCCGCCGGCATGGTCGATGCTGAACACCACGTCAATACTCGCCGGATTGGGCGCAATCGCTTCCTGAGCGATCACGCTTTCATCCAGCCATAGCTTGCTCAGCGCCCCCATCTCCATCCACAACGTCTTCCCCTGCAACTCCGCCAGCCTCAGGCTCACATTGATAGACCCCGCCTGCACCTGCATTGTGCTAAACAACGTGGAAGGCAGAGCGTCATATACCGGCAAGGGCGCAGGCGATTGGGTGGTGTCCACCGACAGCGGGAAATATACGGACGCTCCGCTGCCTGCTTCTGCCCCAGCCACAGGGACCAGACCGCCCGTGATGTCTGTGGGGTTCGCATTCGGCATGTTGGACCGGATGTAACTGAGAAGAGCGTTCGTGCGTCCGCTCAATTCCGTTCCCAACCCGGCTTCGTTCATATTCCTTACCGAGTGGGGAGTGGAAACCGATCCTGCTGACGCCGCACTCAGCAGCACAGATCGGGAGTATTGTGCCGCTGTAACCATATTGACCGCTGGTGTCCGGTTGTAAGTCTTGAAGGAGGCATCAAACCAGATCGCATTGCCGCCGCTGGTCAGTTGCACCTGCACCCACCAGTGCCTCCATGCATACGCCACCAGCGTGCCGCCTGTGGTGAAACCTTTCACGACATCAGCAACGGGCGTCCCATGCTCTGTGAGCACCGAATCCACCAGAGACGCCACCGGATCGACACCAAGCCAGTGATTGATGTCCTTGCCCGTGCTCGTGTCGTTGAATGGAACGCTCACAAACCCTTGCACATATTTCGCTGTGCTGACCGTTGGGCACAACCGCAGCAAGGCCACCAGTAACGCAGCCGTATCCGCATCATTGCCACTGCGTTCCAACAAAGTCGCCGCAGCCCCCTTTCGAATGCCGTAGTAGTGGGAAAACGCGATATTGTCCCGCACCCAGAAGAACAAAGCATAGGGATCATATCCCAGACCAAGCGCGAGTTCCTGAAGTTCGGGCGTCACCTCGTCTGCTGCGTTACCTACCGATAAAGTCGATGCTGCTGCCGCCGCCCCGGCCTCGCTTTCGCCAGTCACTGTTGCCAGCGGCGCGGCACCATCAAGCATCACAAAAGTATCCTCTGTTAGAATCGTCGATGGCAACACTGGATCAGCAGCAGGATTCAGCACGATCCATCCAGGCTCTTCCTGAGCCATCAGCGAGGAACAAATAAAAGCCGTTACGGCCAGCATCAAAGGCAATGGCAGGGTCTTCATAATCAAGGATTGGTGAGGAGGTTGCCTTCACGGTCATACGTGAAGCTAGTGGTAGGGCTGCTCATTTTGGTCACATGCCGCAGCCGGTTGATCGTATCGTAAGTCATCTGCGTCGCCTTCGCGGTGAAGTCATTGGAGCGCGGATCAAAATTGAAATCGTATTCATCCAGGTTGTTGAGCGAGTCCGCATCCCCGTCCGCCGTCGCATCGGCGGCGCTCATCGCATTGAGCCGATACATCGCCTCCCAGCCATCGGGCAGCCCATCCCCATCCGTGTCTGCCAGCAGCGGGTTGGTGCCAAACACGTTCACCTCATACCAATCCAGCAGCCCGTCCCCATCCGTGTCCAGTCCGCCACCGTTGGTCTGCTGCAATCCCACCCGGAAGAACATCCGGTCCGCCGTGCCGGTGGCGATGGTGATGGCTTTCAGGCTGCCATCGCCCCACACCTGCTGATCGTTGGTCCACGTCACAAGGTCCGCGCTGCGCTCGATGAGATAGCTCATCCCGGCCACGCTGCGGAAGCTCAGCGTGAAAGAGCCGGGGCCGCTCGCCGTCGTGGGCGTGTTGCTCATGTAAGCCCAGGGCTCATCGACCACCCAGGGGTTGGTCCCCGTCACGGATTCCTCCAGATTGGTGCGGTTGTCGCCATCGGGATCGCCCAAGGTCGTCAGCATGCCGCCGCTGCTGTGCTGGGCGAACCACGCATCATCAAGCTGATCGCCGTTCGCGTCGCCAATGACCACCATGCCCCAGCCGATATGCGGATGCGCGCTGTCGGTGGGATCGCTCCAGTTGAGGCTCTCCACCAAATTCGGGCGACCATCACCATCAGGATCAGCGCTGCCAGTGAAGGCGGCGATGTTGTAAGCGGTCTGCCAGGCATCATCCAGGCCATCGTGGTCAGCATCTGTGGCCTGCGCCACGCCAGCCAAGAGCATCACCGCCAGCACAGCGGTCGCGGTTCGGGGATTCAACGGTGAGTTCATAAGTTCACAGGGGTTCGGTTCTCGGTTCTCGGTTCTCAGTTTCAGCTTTCTTGTTTCCGCTTTTCTTGCCGTCTCTTCTCCGCCTTGGACATCAGCGCCAGAGCGAGCAAAGAGGCGGCCTCCAAAGGAGTGACGGGCCGGGACGGCGAAGGCACCACCGAGAGCACGGGTGGTTTCGTGAGTGAGTGACAACGGGCGTTCATAGGACTCGGTTCTCAGTGTTTCAGTTCTCTGCTTTTCCCCCCACGTCTGGGCACAAAAGAGGGCGCGAACCTGTCGCGCCCTTCACCGAGGCACCTGGAAGCGCCTACCTGACGAGACGCAGACAAGCCGCGCCCCGGTCGGGCGCGCTTCCCTTGGATTCATCAGGTGGGGCGGCAAAAAATTTCCAGGTTTTCGGTGAAGCCCCGCTGTCCCTGTTTCAGGACAGCACGCAAATGGATGTGGTGATGTAAGAGGTCAGCGTCAGTCGATAGGCAAAAGAGCGCGAAGGGGGTGATCCGAAGAAAAGAGAGAACCGACAGGGGTATGGCGCAGACTTCGCACCATGGCCAGAACTTACGCAGAAGCAGGAGACGAAGGAGCGGGCGGCACCGCCGGAGCAGGGGCCGTCGTCTCACGTCCACCACCCGCGTCCACTATGATGCGGGCACTTTTCCATGCCTGAGCGAAGCGTTCACCTGCCGGACTGGCTCCGAACTGAACGACGAGATCGTCCATGCTAGCCACCTGATCCAGGAGTCCGGCAATGTCGGTCTCGATTTCCTTGAGCAGCGCACTGCGGTTGACGATCTGACCGCGTGGCGTGTTCATGACGGCGCTGTAAGCGGCGATGGCTGCCGTGAGCGCAGCGATGCTGGCGGCGGTGACACCTCGTCCGGCGGCACCGGCTTCATTCGCAGCGCTTTGTGCGACATCGCGGATGGCCGTCGTCTGGGTGACCAAGTCCTGCGCACGAAGGCGGACGATCTCGCTCTTACTGTAGTCGATCTTGCCACGCCGGTCCAAATCGCCTGTCTTTTTAAAATGGTTGGCCAGAGCACGCGCGAGGACATAAGCCGCATCCTCCAGCACGGTCTCAGCGGCGGCCTTGGCATCAGAGGCACCGCCTGTTGCCGCATCAACCTGGGCGGCCTTGGCGGTGACGGCTCCATAGGCATTAGCAAGGGTATCGAGATCAGTGCCGAAATCAGCTGGCTGCTGGTTTTTCCAAATAGACTGATAGTCATTGCTTTGAGCCAGGGTGATGCACGCACCCACCATGTTGAGCTGGTTTTGGAGACGAGAATTCATAGGAATTCAAGAATGGGGAAAGGGCGTGAAATACTCAAGCTGAAAATGAAGAGGATCGCCAAAATATCCACTCACTCACGCTGCAAGGCTTGATTTTCTGAAAAATCGGGGGCTCAGCGACAGTGCGCCAGCCGTAAGAAGCTGTGGATAAGTCGGCGGAAGCACCGTTCGTGCCGATTGCGGAGCTGTCAGCGTCCGCAGAAAGGCTGCGCGTCGCAAAGGAGAGAGTGTCAGCACGGTTTGATGGCTTGCACAGGCCTCTCGAACCAAGGTTAGTCTCAATTGCAGCACCGTCAGTCTCAATTGAAGGGCTGCGCATGTCTTTGGAACAATTGCAGATCAGCTTTGAACCGACGTTCTCGTTACCCGAAATGCGTGACCGGCGTCTGGTTCTTCCCCAAACCCTGACCCACTGATTGCTTGAACAACATGTAAACTGGTCACTCACGGCGGCGGCTTTAGCGAGGGTGTAGACACTCAGGCCGAGAGCCGTGCGGCGCTCGGCGATCTCGGCACCGATGCGTTGATTGAGGAAGGAAATGTAGTCGTCAGGTGAGCGCTCAGAATGAGACATAGCGCACGGGGAGTCACGACCGCGAACCTGGATTTGCAAAATGGTCCACAGACCATCAAAGCCCATCGTCTCGATGGGTCTCGAAGTTTGTAAACATGCATCACCTCACGACGTGAGATCTGCCCGTCCGAAGCGATTATCGCTTCGGCGCATTCGAAACGCTGGAGGCCGTGTATTCAGCTTCGTCGATCACGCCATCCTTGTTCATATCGCGAGCGATGAACCAGCCAGCCGCATCGGTGGCGTTTCGATTGGCGCTGAACTCTTCTTTGCTCAGCCTGCCATCGGCATTGGCATCGAGCTTCTTGAACATCTCCGCACGCTTCGGATCGCTCTTGCTTCTCCCCTTCCCTTTGCCTTTCTCATCAGGGGGGATGGGCAGCGGCAGGTAGTCGTAGTCGAGGATCATCTTCCGCTGCAATGCGGTCTTGAGTTCCATCGTGACGGCTTCGAGTCCTTTCTGACCGTAGAGATTGTGCAACTCGCTGGGGTCTTGCTTCAAGTCGTAGAGTTCATACACCGGACGAGGATGCGTGAACCACACGGCTTCGAACTCCGATGCCAGCCGCCCTTCCTCGTGGGCCTTCGTGATGTCTTTCCAACTGGGATCACCCGCGCTGTCCACAGGCGAGTAGCGCTGATAGGGCGAGACATTGTAGATCAACTTGTAGCCCGCACTGCGGACACAACGACTGAAGTCCACACTGCTCGCAGCGGTGTTCGCCGTGAAGGTCGAACTGCCATGTGGACCACGCTCAGCGAAGATGTAAGTGCGCTCTTGGGGAAAGGATTCCCCTTTGAGCAAAGGCATGAAACTCACGCCACTGATGCGCTCGGGCACGGCGAGACCTGCGGCCTCCAGGCAAGTGGGAGCGATGTCTTCACCCGAGATAAGAACACTCGAATCACCGCCCGGCTTGATCACGCCAGGCCACCAGGCAAGCAGTGGAACATTGAGCCCTGGATCATGCAGCGAGCCCTTGCCGCTCGGGAAGGCCATGCCGTTATCGCCCATGAAAATGATGAGCGTGTTCTCCAATCCGGCACGCTCCTTCACGATGTCGAGCACGCGCTGGAAGTCGCCATCGCAATGCTCGATCTCGCCCTCGTAGCGTGAGAGATCCTCGCGCACGCTAGGCAGATCAGGAAGGAATCCCGGCACTTTCAGCTTGGCCGGATCAGGCGGATTCTTGCCCGAGGTCCATGCATGATGCGGATCACTGAATCCGACCCACAGGAAGTAAGGCGCATCCTTCGGACGCTGATCAAAGAACTCATTCATCCGTGCAGGCACGCTCTCCTGACCACTCGAGTCCACGTAGTTGAAGCGATCTTTGAAGGTGAGCATACGATGCTCATCGAAGACCTGCGATGAAGCCTCTGGCGCTTTGCCCGAACCATCCAGATGATAACTCCGCCCGAGGCAGCCCACGAAGTAGCCGCCCTCCTTGCGCAGCATCTCGGGGAACGTGATCTCGTCGCGAGGAAGTGGCGATGAGAAACGTGTGATGCGCGCCGCCACGGGCGAGCGCCCGGTCATGATGGTCGCGCGCGATGGCACACACTGCGGAGCACCCGTGAACATGCGACGGAACTTGATCCCCTCCGCCGCGAAGCGATCAAGATTCGGCGTCTTCATCTCCTCGCGTCCATAGCATCCGAGAAACGGGTAGCTGTGATCATCCGAGAGGATGAAGACGATGTTGGGCTTGGCCTCAGCGCTTGATGAAAAGGCGAGAACAACCAGGAGAGCGGTGAACAAGGATCTCATGCCCGCCCACAACGTGGCGAACTATGAAGTCCTACATTCGTTCTTTGCGTCGAAGCTCTGGAACTACTTCCGAATCGTCGCGGGCAAAGCCTTCTCCAGTGCGGCCAGGATGCGACCGTGGGCGAGTTCGACTTCGTTGGTTTCCAGCGTGCGATCCGAGGCGCGATAGGTCAGCGTCCAGGCGATGGACTTGCGATCCTGCGCGAGCTTCGTGCCGGTGGCGTCGGTGAAGACGTCGAAGACTTCGGCCTTGATCAGCAGCGGCTCCTTCTGTCCGGCGAAGAACGTGGCGACCTGCTGGTGCGGCAGGTCGGCGGGCACTTCCATCGCGACATCGCGGGTGATGGCAGGGAAGCGAGGCAGCTCCTCGAACTTCGCAGGTGCGTTGTTGCCGCGGATGCTGCTGAGCACGATCTCGGCGACATAGACGGGATTGCGCGAATCAATGGCGCGAGCGCGTGACGGATGCAGTTGCGCGATCCAGCCGATGCCCTTGTTGTTCGCCTTGAGTTCGGCGCTGAGCAGGAAGGTGTCGTTGTCGGCGGTCTTCTTCAGTTCGATGCTCTGGCCGGTGAGACCGGGCAGTTGCTCGATGATGCCGCGCAGGTCATGCACGCTGGCAGCTTGCGGTTCGCGGCCATGCCAGGAGGACGGCGACACCGGACCGCTGATGAGGATGGCCAGGCGTTCGTCTTCGCGCGTCTGACCGTTCGGCAGCTTGAGGAAGATGCGGCCCAGCTCGAAGAAGCGCAGGCGGTTGTTCCCCTGGCGAATGTTCAGCGCGGCGGTGGCGATGAGGCCGGGCACGATGCTCGGACGCAGCGTGGTGTGGTCTTCGCTCAGCGGGTTCTTCACCGGCACGGTCCACTTCGAAAGGTCGATGACACCGAGGCTGTCGGTGAGCTGGGCATTGGAGACAAGGCGCAGCGTTTGCGCCTCATTGAAGCCGCGATGCACCAGGGCGTGACGCACCTGCATGGCGAAGTCGTAGGCCTTGTCTGCCGCATCGGTGGAAGCAAAGGCCGCGCTCTGCTTCGACGGCACGCGGTCGAGTCCGACCACGCGCGCGATCTCCTCGGCGAGGTCCACGCTGCGCTGGAGGTCGAGGCGATAGCTCGGCACCTGCCATTCATCGCTGGTCTTGGTGAGGCCGAACTTGCCGAGGATGTCGTGCATCTCGCCGTCGCTCAGATCGGGGATGCCCAGCAGCTTGCGCGTCTTGGCTTCATCAAAGACCACCACACCCGCGAGCTTCGGTGCCGCACCAGCGTGCTGCGTGCTGTCCTCAGCGGTGCCGCCCGCGAGTTCAAGGATCAGCTTGGTCGCGAGTTCGGATGCGCCTTGCACCTGCTGCGGATCCACCCCGCGCTCGAAGCGATAGCTGGAGTCGCTGCTCAGGCCCAGCTTGCGCGAGGTGCGACGAATGCCGCTCGGCTGGAAGTAAGCGCTCTCGAGCAACACATCCGTGGTGCCTTCGGTCACGCCCGTGTCTTCGCCGCCCATCACGCCTGCGATCGCCACTGGGCGAGCGCTGTCGGCGATGACGAGGTCGCTGGTGTCCAGCGTGTATTCATTGCCATCCAGCGCCAGCATCTTCTCGCCCTCGGTCGCATGACGCACCACGATGCAGCCACTGAGCTTCGCGACATCGAACGCATGGAGCGGCTGGCCCATTTCCATGAGCACGTAGTTCGTGATGTCCACGATGTTGTTGATCGGGCGCAGGCCGATGCTCTCCAGGCGCGCCTTCAGCCAGTCCGGGCTCGGGCCGACCTTCACGCCCTTGATCAGACGAGCCGTATAGAACGGGCAAGCCTCCGCCGCTTCGATCTTGATCGCGGAAGCCGTGAGCGCCGTCGCCGCCGTCGCGTGATCGCGCTGCCCCTTCAGCGGCAGACCGGTCAAAGCCGACAGCTCACGGGCAAGGCCGAGGTGGCTGAGCAGGTCGGAGCGGTTCGGCGTGATCTCCAGGTCGAAGATGACATCCGGCTTCACCAGTTGGTTGAACGGCGTGCCCACTGTCGCCGAGGGATCCAGAATCATGAGGCCGCCCGTGTCCTCGCCGATGCCGAGTTCCTTGCCAGAGCACATCATGCCGCCGCTCACCACGCCGCGCAGCTTGCCTTCCTTGATCTCGAAGTTCCCCGGCAGGATCGCGCCCGGCAAGGCCAGCGGCACCTTGTCGCCAGATTTAAAATTCTTCGCCCCGCACACGATCTGCCGCAGCGTGCCCGAGCCATCGTCCACCTGACACACGCTCAGCTTGTCCGCGTTCGGGTGCTGCACGAATTCAGCAATCTGCGCGACCACGACCTTGTCCGACGACACGCCCTTCTCTTCCACGCCCTCGACTTCCACACCCGCAAAGGTGAGCAAGTCCGTGAGCTGCGCGGTGGTGTAAGCGCTGAGGTCGATGTGAGTGCTGAGCCAGGAGAGGGATGTTTGCATTATCGAAAATGGAATAGTTTTGAACCACTAATGGACACTGATTGGCACTAATGACGGGGAGCCATCAGCCTTCAGAGATTAGTATCCATGAGTGGTCATTAGTGGTTTGATGAATTCACGCGAACTGCCCGAGGAAGCGCGTGTCGTTCTCGATGAGGTGACGAATATCCGTGATGCCGTGGAGGATCATCGCGAGGCGATCCAACCCGAGGCCGAAGGCAAATCCTGTCACCTTCTCGCCACCAATCAGATCATCGCCGCGCTTCTTGGCGATCTCGTCGAACACAGCGGGATCGACCATGCCGCAGCCAGCGATCTCGATCCAGCGAGGTTCCTTACCTTTGACCTCAAGCAAGATGTCGATCTCGAAGCTGGGCTCGGTGAAGGGGAAGAAGTGGGGGCGGAAGCGAACCTTGGTCTGCGGGCCGAAGATCTCGCGGAAGAAGAACTCGAGCGTGCCTTTGAGGTCGGCGAGGCTGACGTCCTTATCGACGTAGAGGCCTTCGAGCTGGTTGAAGACGCTGAGGTGCGTGGCGTCGATCTCATCGCGACGATACGCAGCACCAGGGGCGATGATGCGGATGGGCAAGCTCTTCACCGACTCCATGGTGCGGACCTGCACGGACGACGTATGCGTGCGCAGCAAGCGACCATCGGCAAGGTAGAAGGTGTCCTTCTCGTTGCGCGCGGGATGATCGGCAGGTGTGTTGAGCGCATCGAAGCAATGCCACTCGGTTTCAATCTCCGGTCCATCGGCGATGGCGAAGCCCATGCGACGCAGCGTGCTCACAGCGAGGTCACGAATCTTCGTGAGCGGATGCAGCGTGCCAACACCATAACCAGGACGACCAGGCAGCGTGGCATCAATACCTGCAACGGCGGCAGCGTCCTTCGCGGCTTGCAGCGCGGCTTGCTTCGATTCGATAGCTTCGGTGATCGCGATGCGGACTTCGTTGAGCTTGGCTCCGACTTCCTTCTTCTGATCCACGGGCACATCTCGCATCCCGGCACTGAGCGCGGTGAGGCTGCCTTTCTTGCCGAGGAAGTTCACACGCGCGGCTTCGAGGGCAGCTTCTTCATTGGCAGTCGCGAGGATGGCGAGGGCTTCGGCTTTGAGGGTATCGAGTTGGGCGAGCATGGCGGGGCGCGGAGTATGGGAGAGAATGGCCATCGAGCAAGTCGGGATGATTGATTCTCAGCCGCTGTGCCCTCATCTGGGGCCAGCCATGGAAGCGATGATGAGGTTTCAAATCAGAACCTCGCTCCCTTCGTCATCGCCGCTCACTCATCACGAGCGCATCACCTTCAACAGACGCCTCACCATGCATCGTCATACTCTCTGGGCAAAAAAGAGGCCCCCGGGCAGCGGAGCCCGGGGGCCATGCGATCCAGCAACCAACAACGAGGATCGAACACTCGATTACCTGCTTTCGCTTGTAACCGACGGCCCAGGAAGACGTGCTTCACGGACGCGCCCATGTTAAAAACTTTTTGGCAAAGGTCAATCCTGCTGCTCGCTTTTTTCAAAATCACCCTCGGATGTCGCAAATTTGCGAGCCTGAGTGTGGACTGAATACGATAATTTCAAATTCTTGCGCCTTGACACACCTCGCCCGACGAAAAACTAAGCCCATCAGACGGTGTGAAGAACCGCTAACATCTGAATAACTCGGCAGAAGATCCTGCGCTCGCAAAAATGCGAGAGAATCACCGCCCGCGTTCGCACTTTTTGAAAACCCAGGCCGACCCCGCTCCAGAATGCTCGCCGGAGCTTGAAAACTAATCTGAAGCCCAGCAATTCGAATCAAGCCCGGATCTGCCCGTCTCCAAAAGCGAGGTATTTATAGCTAGTCAGTTCCACCAGACCCATGGGACCGCGGGCATGGAGCTTGTCGGTGCTGATCCCGATCTCCGCGCCGAAGCCAAATTCGCCTCCGTCATTGAATCGGGTGCTGGCATTCCAGAGCACGAGGGCGGAATCCACATTGTGCATGAAGCTCTCAGCCACCGTCGCATCGCGAGTCACCACGACATCGGTGTGATGCGAACCAAAGGCATTGATGTGTTCGATTGCTTCTTCAAGGCTGCCCACCGTCTTCATCGACAGAATGAGATCGAGATACTCTGCGCGCCAGTCTTCTTCGGTCGCAGGCTTCGCTCCTGAGGGAAGATATTGAAGTGCGGATGCATCACCGCGCATCTCCACTCCGGCCTCGACCAGCAGCGCACCCACCTTCGCGTAGAAGGGCTCAGCCACATCGCGATGCACGAGCAGCGTCTCCAGGGCATTGCACACGCCTGGCTTCTGCGTCTTCGAATTGATGACGATGCGAGCCGCCATGTCGAGGTCGGCATCAGGATGGACATAGACATGACAAACACCGTCGTAGTGCTTGATGACCGGCATCCGCGCCGTGGACACCACCTTCTCGATCAGGCCCTTGCCTCCACGCGGGATGATGAGGTCGATGAATTGATCCATCTTCGCCATGTGCTCCACGCTGCTGCGGTCCGTGAATGGGATGAGTTGCACGCTGTTTGCAGGCAGACCCGCCGCAGCGCCAGCGTCCTGCAAGGCAGCCGCCAGCGCTGTATTCGAGTGAATCGCTTCGGAGCCACCGCGCAGGATGGTCGCGTTGCTGGTCTTGAAGCAAAGCGAGGCTGCATCAGTGGTGACGTTCGGTCTCGATTCAAAGATGATGCCGATCACACCGATGGGCACCCGCTTCTTCACGATGCGGAGTCCATTGGGACGGGTCCAATCCGCGAGCACCTCACCCACCGGATCAGGCAGGTCAGCCACTTCGCGCACGGCCTGTGCGACAGCCGCGAGACGCTTCGGGTTGAGCATCAGGCGGTCGATCATCGCCTTGCTCAATCCATTGGCCTCCGCTTGAGCGAGGTCTTCCGAGTTGGCTTCGAGGATCAAGGCTTCACGAGCGACGAGGCCATCCGCCATGGCGCGCAGGATGTCGTTCTTCTGGGCAGCAGTGAGTTTCACGAGTTCGCGTGAGGCACTGCGGGCTTGGCGACCCATCTCAAGAATGGCGGACTGGACTTCGGAATCGGTCATGGCGGGGGCTGATCATGTGGCCCCAAATCAATCGAGTTGCTAGTATCTTCTTCATTCACAGCCTTGCTCGCGCAGGCATTCCGCCTTACCTCGGCGCTCTGATGTCGAGCATCATTCATCTGGACCAACTAGAGAAGGTTTACCGCAGCGCGGAAGAGCCGGTGTATGCCGTTCGCAGCGTCACGCTCGATATTCAGCAGGGGGAGTTCGTCGCCATCATGGGCACCAGTGGATCGGGCAAGTCCACCCTCATGAACATCCTCGGCTGCCTCGACCGGCCCACGGGCGGGAGTTATCAGCTCGATGGTGTGGAAGTCTCATCGCTCAGCCGCAACCAGCTCTCCGACCTCCGCAATCGCAAGATCGGATTCATCTTCCAGAACTTCAATCTGCTCTCCCGCACCACGGCCCTGGAGAACGTGGAGTTGCCCATGCTCTACCGTCGCAGTGCCATGAGCCGTCGCGAGCAGCGCGACAAGGCGATGAAAATGCTCGACCTCGTCGGCATCGGCAAGCGAGCCTACCACACGCCCAATCAACTCTCCGGTGGCCAGCAGCAGCGCGTCGCCATTGCTCGCGCTTTGATCAATGATCCGGTGCTCCTGCTAGCGGATGAATCCACGGGCAATCTGGACACGCGCACGAGCATCGAGATCCTCGGCATCTTCCAGCGCCTCAACGATGCAGGGATCACCATCGTGATGGTCACGCATGAAAACGACGTCGCCCAGTATGCCCGCCGCATCATCGTCATGCGCGATGGTCGCATCCGCAGCGACACCCCTGTCACTCAGCGCCTCAATGCCGAGGAAGAACTCAAGAACCTCCCAGCCGTGGACGCCGCATGAGATTCTTCACCACCCTCTTCACCGCCTTCCGTGCTCTGCGACGCAACAAGATGCGCTCGCTCCTCACCGCCCTGGGCATCATCATTGGCGTCGCCGCCGTGATTGCGATGGTGGGCATTGGCAACGGAGCCAAGAAACAGGTCGAGGATCAAGTCGCGAGCATGGGCGACAATGTGATCATGGTCTTCTCCGGCAGCAGTTCGCGCGGCGGTATGCATGGCGGCTCCGGCTCTGCGGGCACACTCACCATTGATGACGCGAATGCCATCGCCCGCGAAGTGCCCACGGTCGAGGCCGTCACGCCCGAGGTCGAAGGCTCCACCCGCATCAGCTACGGCAATCAGAACTGGTCCACGAGGCTCAATGGCGTGTCCGCCGACTACTTCAAGGTGCGTAGCTGGACCTTCTCTCAAGGCACGCCCTTCGAGGAGCGCGATGTCAGCGCCGTGGCCAAGGTGGCCCTCATCGGACGCACCGTGTCCACGCAGTTGTTTGGCTCTGATGAAGAGGCTCTGGGCAAGACCGTTCGCATCAAGCATGTGCCCTTCACCATCATCGGCGTGCTGGGGCCGAAGGGTGCCTCCTTCTTCGGACGCGATCAGGACGACACCATCGTCATCCCCTACACCAGCGCGATGAAGCGCCTGCTCGGCATCAAGACCATCCCGCGCATCACCTTGAGCGTGGAGCGCGGCAAGTCCCTCGCACCCGTGCAGCAGCAGATCACCGAACTCCTCCTCCAGCGCCACAACATCGCCAACGAACGCGATGCGGACTTCAGCGTGCGCACCCAGGAAGAGATGGCCCGCATGGCCACCGCCACCTCCAGCATCATGACCACGCTGCTCGGTTTCGTCGCCAGCATCTCCCTCATCGTGGGCGGGATCGGCATCATGAACATCATGCTAGTCAGCGTCACCGAGCGCACTCGCGAGATCGGCATCCGACTCGCCATCGGCGCACGCGGCAGCGACATCCTGCTTCAGTTCCTGATCGAAGCCATCACCCTCAGCCTGCTCGGCGGCATGATCGGCGTAGCGCTCGCCTTTGGTGTGGCCGAGCTGGTGCGCGAATTCACCGAGATGCCCGTGCTCATCACCGCAGGTCCGGTGATGTATTCCTTCGGCTTCAGCGCTGCGGTCGGCATTCTGTTCGGCTTCTATCCCGCCCGCAAAGCCGCATCCGTCGATCCCATCGAAGCCCTGCGCTACGAGTAGGCACTCACTCCTTCAGCACTGGCGTATCGACAGGCAGTTCGCCCCGCAGCAACTTCGCGCCCAGGCCAGTGAGGCGCAGGTAGAAGTCGGAAGGCAGACCCTCGCAATCCACGAACGGCACCTGCTCGGTCGCGGGCGTGTCGTTGGTGCATTTGAAGATGGCGGTGCCTTCATCGACCTCGTCAAACATGGCCACGTAGATCATGTTGGCACCGATGCGCTTGTTCGCCTGGAACTGCGACCAGAGGAACTCGCCCTTGAGTCGCGGGATCGAGTTTAGCGGCGCGCCATACATGTTGTGCCAGGAGAAGCCGGGGAAGACGACGGGCAGGTAATCGAGGCCACGCGACTTGCACCAGTCGAGGTCCGGCTTCGCCACGGTTTGCGCGTGATGCTGCGCGCGCTCGGGCGAGTTGTAGCGGCCTACCATCCAGGGGCTGATCACGTCGGCCAGCGCCAGCACCTCATGCAGCGCGGCGTCTTTCGCGGCATCGTTCTTCTGCTCGCGCCAATACGTCGGCGTGCCCAGCATCACCGCGCAGCCATCGGCTTTCAGCGCTTCGATCAGCTTGCGACATTCCTCCAGCGTGTAAGCGCGCTTGTCGTTGAAGCCGATGCCCCACACGGCCACGAGCGGCTTGCCGCGATGATGCAGATAAGCGGCGTCTTCGCCCAGCTTCATGCGCGTGCGCAGCTCACGCCAGTCCTCGATCACCTCGTCCATCTTGTTCGCGCCGAGTCCACTCAGGTCATACATCAAGGCGTAGGCGCGACCGCTGCGATGGGCCGCCTCGCGGCAGTTCGCCAGCACCACGTTGGTGCTGCGCAGCACGCGCGGGTCACGCATCCCGGCGACGAAGCGCTGCACCATCGCGCCATCAATGCCGTGCTGCTTCATCCACTCGAAGTGCCGCTGCACCGTCGCTTTGTTCGATGAGCTGAAGACTTGCGCCGTGCGGCCATCGCGATGCTTGAAGGCAGTGTCGAACTTCTCTTCGGCGCTCAGCTCGGAAACATCCGGCCACAGATCCACCTTCACGTTGTCGGGTCCCATCGGTCCCTTGCCCTTCACCCAGTGAACCCAGCCACGCTCTGCGCCATCACCTTCGCAGTGGAACCAGCCCTGGTAGCCGCACACGACTTTGTTCGTCAGCGTGCTCACGTCCACGCCGCGCTCGCTTGGGCCGTTGTAGGGCGCTAGCGTTTGCGCCAGCACTTCTTCACGAGTGGCGGCGATGACTTGGGAGGCGCAGAGGAGAAACACAATCAGTCGAACCATGCCGCACTATGCACACGATCCCGCTGAAACAATCCCGACCGCGCCTCACGTATGGCTTGCCATGAAAGCCATTACCTTCGCCGTCCTCGCGCTCGCCACGTCCATCGCTGCCGCCGATGCGCCGGAGGGCTGGACGACATGGGCTCCGCGCGATGAGATCAAACCGGCGTTCAGCTTTGATGCGAAGACGAAGACCTTGATCATCGAGTCCGATGCACAGGAGGGAAGGCAGGGCCGCTGGACGCGCACGCTGCCGGTGGAGGGAGGCAAGACGTATCGCTTCAGCGTGCGTCGCCAGCTCACGGGCGATGGAGCGAACGACGGTCGTCGCACCGCAGTGGCGCGTGTGCTTTGGCGCGATGTCAAGGGCCGCACCGTGAAGCACGATGCGGCATCGACCGCCTCGTATGCGAAAGGCGAAGTGCCCAACGCGGAGCCTGAGTATCCCTCTGATGGCGCGACGGATGCGAGCGGCTGGACCGAAGTCACAGGCACTTACCGTGCGCCGAACGCAGCGAAGCAAGCCGTGATCGAACTCGAGTTTCGCTGGGCGGCGAAGACGCGACTCGCATGGAGCTTGCCCACACTCGAAGCCATCGCTGCCCCCACGCCGCGCATCGTCCGACTCGCCACTGCGCACTTCGTTCCACGCGATGCGACGAATGCGACCGAGCGACGCGAAGCCTTCGTGCCGATCATCGAAGAGGCCGCGAATCAGAAGGCCGACTTGCTCGTGCTGCCGGAGGTGGTGACGTATGGCAAAGGCTCCACTTACGAGAGCGAGGCCGAGCCCATTCCTGGACCGTCCACCGAGTTCTTCGGTGCCCTCGCGAAGAAGCATCACCTCCACCTCGTGCCCGGCCTGCTCGAACGCGCGGGTCCGCTCATCTACAACGTCGCCGTGCTCATCGGCCCCGATGGCGCGATCCTCGGCAAGTATCGCAAGGTCTGCCTCCCTCGCGGCGAGATCGAAGGCGGCATCACGCCCGGCCACGAGTATCCGGTCTTCGACACCGCCTTCGGCAAGGTGGGCATGATGGTGTGCTACGACGGCTTCTTCCCCGAGGTCGCGCGCCAGCTCAGCAACCACGGAGCCGAAGTCATCGCCTGGCCCGTGATGGGCTGCAATCCACTGCTCGGTGCCGCGCGAGCCTGCGAGAACCACGTCTATGTCATCAGTTCCACGCACACCGATGCGACCAAGCACTGGATGATCTCCGCCATCTTCGGTCAAGACGGCGTGCCGCTCGCCCAAGCCAAGGACTGGGGCACCATCGCGATCACCGAAGTCGATCTCAATCAACGCCTCCACTGGAGCAGCCTCGGCGACTTCAAGGCGGAGATACCGCGCCATCGGCCTTGATGACGGGCGGGTCGGTTTCGGCACAGCCCTGACGAACCGACCGCCGTCGTGAAGCCGCATCACCAGGGGTCTGTTGATCGCCTCCGGTGATCAGCGCAGCGTTCGGCGGATCGTGAAGGAGACGCTGGCATCTCCACGGCATAACCTTTGATCCCGCCGCTGCGCAGGTGCATGACCAACTGCACGCGCACTTCGGCGGAGCCGAGTAGTCCCGCGCTCAAGCGCAGGACTCCTTTCACAGGCCAAATGCCGCGCGCATGGCCGCTCGGATCTTTTCCAAATCATCAGGCGGCAGCACGCCCAGCTTACGCTCAAAGCGAGTCTTCGGCAGTGAGCCGATCCCCTGGATATTCGCGGTGGAGTCGGGCTTGAGGAAACGAAGATGGCCCAGCGGAACCTCCAGCACCGTTCCGCGATTCTGCGAAGTGACTGGCACCTGCACGATCAGCGCCCGTTCGACTTCGACCCGATCATCGAGAACAACGACGGCAGGACGCACTTTGCCTGCGATGCCCATATCGACCATCCACACTTCACCGAGCTTTGGGATCATGGCGCATCAAGGAGATCGAGGATTTCTTGCTCGACTGCGCGGGAGGGCAAGACGTCCTGCCATTCCGCCTCCTCCTGCTGTCGTGCCGCAAAGCGCATGAAGTGCAGCGTCTCAATCAGCACAGACTCGGGCAGATGTTGGATTTCGGTGAGCAAAGCGTCGCGGGCTGACATGAGACGAGGATAAGGAATTCACGAGTTCTTTCAACTGGCAGAAACCACGTCCAGCCTGGTCCTCGTGCCACCTCGGAATGAATGCACTTGTTGCAAGGCGAGTGGCCCGCCTTTGAAGGAGCCTCCGTGCATCTGGATCAAACGCCCGCGACGCAGGACTGGCTGGCGGTGCTGCGAGAGGCACCAGGCCCGGAGTTCTGCCCTGAAATGGCAATTTCCAGAGTCCCAAGGCCTCCCCCGCGTGAAATGGTGGCGCACCCGGAGACGCCGGGGTGTTCCCTGGACGCGGCGGGGTCTTCGCTCCGGGAAATGGTAGCCACCCCGCGCCGTTCAGGGAGGACCCCGGACGCGGCGGGGGCGGAGTTCCAGCCAATGGGGGCGGCCCCCGGACAAAATGGTAGCGCCCCCGGACGCGCCGGGGTGTTCCCTCCGCCGAATGGGGTGGCCACTGCGCCGTCCAGGGAGGACCCCGAACGCGGCGGGGTGTCCGCTCCGGCGGGCGGGTCTGCCCCCGAACGAAATGGGGGGAGCGGTGGGCAGGGCCTCGGCGTGGTTCGCGCTCCGATGGATGGGCGGCATGACCTGGGACTCCCTGGCGGAGGCTCGCAGCGATCCAGCGACTCGACTTGAGTCCGTCCCCTTGAACCAATGCTTGTCGCCGGGGGCGGGTTGGCATTAGCGTCAGGTCGCGCTCAAGCCCGAAGACCTTCCCCATGCTGGACACCAACCCTCACTCCCAGGACGCAGGCCTGCCCCTCGCCCACGCCGGGGACTGGGACACCATCGCGATCACCGAAGAGGATCTCAACCAACGTCTCTACTGGATCAGCCGGAGTGACTGCCAAGCGGAGCTTCCGCGACATCGTCCATGAGGCCCACACGACGCCATTGCCTGCTCGCGCTCCTGGTTCTCCAGTCCCTCGTCATCGCGGGGCTGGTCTGGACTTTTCGGCAGGAGTTGCATCAGAAACTCGCTGCCCGTGTTCCCTGTCGGGTCCTCTATCTCGGCGACTCCATCATTGCCCAAGGCGGCGTCTGGAGCTGGCGTCTGGGACACTGGTGGCCGCACGATCAGAACCACGGGCGACCCGGCTTTGAACTCTTCCAAATCAACGCCACCGCGCAGGAAGTGCTCCCCGTCCTTCGCCCGCAGACAGTGGTCGTCATGGGCGGGCACAATGACCTCGCTCGGCACGATCTCGCCACCCTGACTCGCGACTACGATCAACTGCTGACCACGCTGCGATCCTGCGCCAGCGTCGAGCGGATCATCGTTGTCTCCACCTTGCCGGACACGACGCGGCAGTTCGCCGACCAGGTGTCAGGGCTCAACGGCCACCTCGTCGCCACCTGCCAGAGCGACCCACGCCTCACCTTCCTCGACCTCCGTCCCCTCCTCTCCCCGGAGGGCAAGCTCCGCGCCGAGTTCAGCCGCGATGGCGTCCACCTCAATCCGAAGGGCTACGCCGCATGGGCGGAGGCGCTGCGTCCGCTCGTCGATGGCGGTCGTTCAACGACCGACCGCTAGCGGGGGGCGAATGATCGCGAATGAACGTGCATCGTCGGATTCGCGGCAATTCGTTTTCATTCCTTTCCATTCGTGTTGAGAGAGATCAAAGACTGAACGCTCAGCCTGTCCGCCGACGCCCCCCGAGTTCTCCCGTGATCTGCGTTTCGAAGGTGCTGCCCGCCGCCACGAATCCCCCGTCCCCTTTTGACAAGGCGGATCACTTGCCTACTCTGCGCGCCCCCAAATCTATAACTATGAGCAACACTACTGCCCCCGAGCACAAGGAGTTCCAGGCTGAAGTCAAACAGCTCCTGGACATCGTCATTCACAGTCTCTACACCGACCGCGAGATCTTCGTTCGCGAGCTGGTCTCGAATGCCGCCGACGCCCTGGAGAAACTGCGCCACACGCAGCTCACCGAGCGCAACATCTTCGACGACAAGCAGCCACTGGAGATCAACATCACCACCGACGACACAGCGAAGACGCTGACCATCGCCGACTACGGCATTGGCATGACACACGATGAACTCGTCGAGAACCTCGGCACCATCGCGCACTCAGGATCGAAGGCCTTCATGCAGGCGCTCAAGTCCAGCGGCAAGGACGGCACGCAGTTGATCGGGCAGTTCGGCGTCGGCTTCTACTCGGCCTTCATGGTGGCCAGCGAAGTCAAAGTCTATACCCACTCCTGGCGTCCCGAGGGCGGCCATCTGTGCTGGACCAGCGATGGCGCGACCGGCTACACCATTGAGGAAGCCGAAGGCCAGAGCCGTGGCTGCCGCATCGTGATGCATCTCAAAGACGACGCGCACGACTTCGCTGATGCCGCCACGATCAAGCGCATCCTCGCGAAGTATTCCAACTTCGTCGGCTTCCCCATCAACCTCAACGGCGAGCGCGTGAACAACGTGGAAGCCGTGTGGCTGAAGAACAAGAGCGAGGTCACCGAGGATCAATACAAGGAGTTCTATCGCTTCCAGGCGAACGCCTTCGACGATCCGCGCTACACCTTCCACTTCAATGCGGATGCTCCTTTGGTCATCAACTCGCTGCTCTTCGTCCCCTCGCAGAACATGGAGATGTATGGCATGGGCCAGATGGAGGCCGGTGTGTCGCTTTACTGCAAGAAGGTGCTCATCGACGACAAGCCGAAGAAGCTCCTGCCCGAGTGGCTGCGCTTCCTACGTGGCGTGATCGACAGCGAGGATCTGCCGCTCAACATCAGCCGCGAGACCATGCAGGATAGCGCGCTGGTGCGGAAGCTCGGCGAGGTGGTGGAGAAGCGCTTCCTCAAGTTCCTCGACAAAGAAGCCACCGACAACGCGGAGAAGTATGCCGAGTTCTATGCCAGCTTTGCGCGCTTCCTCAAGGAAGGCGTCGCCACCGACTTCGACAACCGCGAGGCCATCGCGAAGCTCCTGCGCTTCGAGACCAGCATGACCGAGCCGGGCAAGACGACGAACTTCACCGAATACGTCAGCCGCATGAAGGACGGCCAGAAGGCGATCTACTACCAGATCGCGCCCTCCCGTGCCGCCATCGAGAACGGCCCGTATGCCGAGGCCTTCAAGGCGCGCGGCTACGAGGTGATCTACCTCTTCGAACAGATCGACGACTACGTGGTGAATGCGCTGCGTGAGTTCGACAAGAAGTCGCTGCAATCCGTATCGAGCGACAAGGTGGAACTCGACGACGCTCCCGCCGCTGAAGGCGAAGCGCTCGCCGAGGACGCCGCCACGAAGCTCTGCGACTGGCTCAAGGACAAGCTCGGCAAGCGCGTGGAAAACGTCCGCACCGGCAAGCGCCTCGTCAGCAGTCCGGCCATCGCCTTGCTGCCCGAGGGCGAACTCACCCCGCAGATGCGCCAGATGATGCGCGCGCTGAAGAAGGACGATGAGATGTCCGCGCCCGAAGTGATCCTGGAGATCAACACCCGCAGCGGCCTGATCAAGAACCTCGCGAACCTCACCGACAAGAACGCCGACGTGGCCTCCTTGATTGCCGAGCAACTGCTCGACAACTCCCTGCTCTCCGCCGGCCTCATCGACGACCCGCAACCCGTCGTCGCCCGCAGCATGAAGCTGCTCGAAGCACTCGCTGAGAAAGCGTAAAGCCCCCCTCATGAATCAAGGAAGCACAGCGTGGTCCCGCCTGCGCCCCGCGCTGTGCTTCTCGGTTCATCCAACGGTCCGCGAGCTGGTCATTGGTCATTGGTCCCGCCCCCACGCATCCATGAGCACCTTGAGAGCCTGAAATTGCTACCGAAACGCCGCTGCCTCAATCAGCACGCCCGCCGCTGGGAAGTTGGGATCGTAGGACATGGAGTTCGGTTCTCAGGCTCTAGGGCTCTCGCCCCATCCAGGGGCCTTGCACCCGGCACACAAACTTTCTGACAGGCTCCTTTCTGGACGCGATAGTTGCTAGGGAGGCCGCGAAGAATGGGTTTCACGCAGAGTCGCCAAGTCGCATAGGCCAGAAAGCAGGGAGCACGGTGCGCCTTCGCGGCTTTGCGTGAAGTGAAACAGCGAGCCCCTTCCTGACCATACCCGAGCATTGCCAGCCGCCCCTACGGCCCGTGCTCCCATGTTTTTTCTTCTCTCAGAATGCCAAACTGATTGATAGACCCCGCTGATTCCGATACAAAGCGCTGAAACTCTAAGCACTCTTTTATGGCCAGAATCGTTCTCAAAACTCCCGAAGGACAAATGTTCGAAGCAGAACTGACCGGCAATCGCCAGTCCGTTGGTCGCAATGACGACAATGACATCGCCATTCCCGATGGTTCGGTTTCGGGCTCACATGGCGAATTCGTCAACAATGGTGGCACCTGGGCATTCACGGACCTGGGCTCGACCAACGGCACCAAGATCAATGGCGAGCGTGTGGACAATGTGGAACTGGGCCATGGCGCGGAGTTTGAGATCGGCCATGTGGCTGTGACTTTCTACGACGAGGAAGCCGCCCCCGCAGCCTCCGCGCCCGTATCTGCCGCCCCTCGCGCCATGACGGCCTCCTCGGATGGCTACGGTGCTCAGAAGATTGATCGCGCCGCCCGCACCGGTTTCGGTGCCAAGAAGGTGAAGGCCGACGGCTCCCGCACCATGCTCATGCTCCTCGGAGTGGTGGGTCTGCTCGCCGTGCTCGGCATTGCCGCCATGATCATCACTGACGGTCTCAAGTAAACTCTCTGGAGACTGGATTGCTTGATTCTCGATGCTGGTTCCCTAACCAGCACCAGCAGGCAACGCGTGGTGACCTCCTGTCGTCACCCTTCCGCGTCATTCGTCACCCAGTCCCCCGCATCTAGCATTCATTCCCCCAGCATCCAGTTTCCATGTCCAATACCATCGTAGTCGGCGCCCAGTGGGGCGATGAAGGCAAAGGCAAGATCGTTGATTACCTCACGGAGCACGTCGATGTGGTCGTGCGCGCCCAGGGCGGCAACAACGCCGGCCACACCGTCATCCACAACGACGTGAAGTATGTGCTGCACCTCGTGCCCAGCGGCATCCTCTGGGGCGACAAGCTGAACGTCATCGGCAATGGCGTGGTCCTCGACCCCATCGGTCTCGTGGAAGAATTCATCAAGCTGCGCGGCCAGGGTGTGGCCATCACACCGGACAACCTGCTGATCTCCGACTGCGCGCACCTGGCCATGCCTTACCACAAGGGTCTGGACAAAGCACGCGAGGCTGCCCGTGGCGATAAGAAAATCGGCACCACGGGGCGCGGCATCGGCCCGTCGTATTCAGACAAGGTGGAGCGCATGGGCCTGCGCGGCTCCGCTCTGCGCGACCCGGATGCGCTTTGCCAGGAGGTCGCAGAACGCATCGCCTTGCACAATGAGTTCATCACCAGCCAGGGCATTGAGGCGGTGAACGCCGATGAAGTCCTGCCCAAGCTGCGCGAGGCCGCGATCATGCTGGCGCCGCATGTGACCAACACGGTCGTGGCGCTGCACGACGCGCGGAAGGCGGGCAAGGACATGCTCTTCGAAGGCGCGCAAGGCACCTTCCTCGACATCGACCACGGCACCTATCCTTTCGTCACTTCGTCGAACACGACCACCGGCGGTGCCTGCACCGGCAGCGGCGTCTCGCCTCGTCACATCAACCGCGTGGTCGCCGTGGCCAAGGCCTACACGACTCGCGTTGGCTCCGGTCCTTTCACGACGGAGAACGATGCCATCGGCGACATGCTGCACAACATGGGCCGCGAGTTCGGTGCCACCACGGGCCGTGCCCGCCGCTGCGGCTGGCTGGACATGGTGCTCGTCCATTGGGCCTGCATGGTCAATGGCGCAGACGAACTGGCCATCACGAACCTCGACGGTCTCGATGGCTTGGACACGATCAAGCTCTGCACCGCCTACAAGCTGGATGGCAAGGTGATCAACCATCCGCCGAGCACCATCGCCGAGATCGAGCGCCTGGAACCCGTTTACGAAGAGCATCAGGGCTGGAAGCAAGACCTCAGCGGCATCCGCAATGCGGATGATCTGCCACCGCTCGCGAAGCAGTATCTCGCCCGCGTAGCGGAACTCGCCGAGGCTCCCGTGACGCTCATCGGCATCGGTCCCTCGCGCGATCAGACCCTTCGCGTCGCCTGAGGTCCACGGCGTTTGGATTGCCCTCAGTCTGAGTTGAGCCGGTAACCAATCCCCGGCTCGTTCACGATGCGTGGCCCGCTGTCACCTAGCTTTTTGCGCAGGTGATTGATGTGAACGCGCAGGCCTTCGCTCGGATCGCTGCTCTGGCCGGCCCACACTTGTTTCACGATCTGATTCTGCGTGACGATGCGTCCCGAATGCTCCGCGAGCACCTTTAATAGCGCGAACTCGGTGGGCGTCAGCTTCAGCAGTTCATCGCCAAGGCGGGCCTCATGATGAAGAAGGTCGAGCACCAATGCACCGGCAACAATCTGAGGACTCTGGCGTGTGAACCGACGACGCTGAATCACATCGAGTCTCGCCAGCAGTTCCGCCGTGCCGAAGGGTTTCGTCACGTAGTCATCGGCTCCGAGTTCCAAGGCCTCGACCTTCACCGTCTCGTGATCGCGCACGCTCAGAATGAGCACGGGCACATCCGTCCACTCGCGCAGACGTTTGAGCACCTCAATGCCACCTAGCCCCGGCAGACCGAGATCGAGCAGCACCACATCGGGCCGCTGAAACGCCGCTTCTTGCAACCCAAGCTGCCCTTCCGCTGCTTCGCAGACCTCATAGCCACGGGACTCGAGCACCATGCGCAGGAGACGGCGCATCTGCTGCTCGTCATCAATGATCAATGCTTTGCTCATGAGGGATTGCGGCTTTTGACAGGCAGGCGAAGCACAAACTCAGCGCCTCCCTGTGGGTGATTGCGAGCTTCGATGTCACCTTTCATCGCGCGCATCAAGCCGCGAGCGATGGCGAGGCCGAGGCCAGTGCCGCCAGCGGGCGAATCGGGAGCGCGGTAAAACTTGTCGAACACCCGCCCCTCCTTTCCGGGCGGCAGGCCAGGGCCATGATCGCGCACGCGGAGTTCCAGCGCACCGTCCTTGAGTGCCGCATGAATCTCGATCTCCGACCCTGCTGGCGTGTAGAGCGTGGCATTGTGCAGAACATTGCCCAGCACCTGCGCAAGCAATCGGCTGTCGAGCATCACCAGAGGCATCTCAGCAACGCCACGAACGTTGACGACATGCAAGGCAAGCTCGTTGCTGATCGGCTTCATCGCCTGCTCCAGCACATCCACCACCTCGCACCAGTCGGGACGAGGCTTGAGGGCTTCGGACTCCACGCGAGTCATTTCCAGGAAGTTCTCCACGATGCGCTGCAGCCGTCTGTTAGCCGTCTCGATCTCCGCCGCATACGGGTTCCCCTGTCCCAGCCCGTCCAAGGCCGTGCGAATGATCGCGATGGGAGTCTTGAGTTCATGGGACACACTGTCGAGCAACGTGCGATGCAGCCGCTCCGACTCCGCGAGCAATTCAGCGCGATGCTTCTCTGCCAGCAATTCCTCCCGCTCACGATGATTCTGTTCCAAGGCCGCCTCACGCTCCCGCAGACGAGTGATGAGATGCCCCATGCTCAGAGCGACCACGAAGAACATCGCAAACATCGTGATGTCCTGCGGCTTCTCGATGTGCAAAGTGAACTGCGGCGGGATAAAGATGAAGTTCCACACCACCGCACTCACCGCCGCCATGGCCAGCACAGGCCCGCGATTCCATCGTGTGCCAGCCAGCACGATCGCCATCAAGAAGACGAGGGCCGAGAACAAGTAGCCCGTGTAAGGCAGGAGCACCCAGCACGTCGAAGCCAGCACGAAGAGAATCGTCAGCCCCCAGCTGAACTGCCCCACAACAGCCGCAGGCAGAGGTATGCGAGGTTTGGATGGATCGTTCATGGCGTTATCGTGCGAGTGAAATGCCTTGTCGCCAGTGAACAGGAGTCTCCGAAGCGTTAAGAAGGTGTAAACGCTCGATTCACTTTTCGAGCTTATCGATCTGCTCAGCGATGAAACCCGGAGGTGGCTGACCAGGAGGCTGCGTCGAAATGGACGCAGGGTCGAGGATGTCACGCTTTAGATCAAAGCGATGCCCGTAAATTTCGAGCAGGGCTGCTTCGGCATTGAAGCGGAATGAATTCAATCCGCCATCGTGCGGCGGACGGAAGCTGGATTCGCAGTTTACCAAGTCCTGAAGGAACTCGGGCAGCGTCGGATGTCCGCCGCTGAGTTCACGCACACGCTGGAAGGCTCGCCGGTCTTTGGGGATGAGGGCTTCCTGACCTTCCACGCGCGAACGATGGAGTTTCGCGATGAGAATGTCCCGCAGATGAGGCACGATGATGGTCAGACCTTGCCGGACTTCAGTGTGGGCACGCTGGAGGTAATGCGGCGTCGGATTGAAAAGCAATGGCGGGCATATCTGCACTCCAAAAGCGGAGCGAACGTTTCCTGCACGGCCCAGGCCGACCTCGGTGGCGATGCGGCGCAGCTTTTCTCCCCCCTCTAGCACCATGATGTCCACATCGGCACTGGCGAAGTCTTCATCGAGGCAGAGTTGAATGGGTGCGGAACCGAAAATCGTCAGAGGCTGATCGTAGCTAGGCATCGCCTGATGCACGGCGGCAAAAAATGAATCCAGCACTTTGCCTGCGAGCGTGTCCCAGCGGGGACGTGGCGGCATCCAGTTCATGATTGGGCGATGGGTTGCTCTTGCTTCAGCCAGCGCATAGCCTGCATGACTAGCCGGTCTTCCACACCGGGATTCAGGGCAAGCTGGCGGGCCAGATCGCACCATTTTTTGCGCTGCCGAAGACGGCGGCTGACGAGCACACGAGCCACGATGCGTGAGAGGCGGTAATAGGCATCACCAGAGCCGCGTTCAGCGAAATCACCCAACCGCACGGCAAGCGAAGCGATGGAGGGTGGGGAGGCAGTCATGCCCAGAGACTAAGGGCACCGCATTTAGATTTCAACCTGCTGTCCAAGCTCGATCACTCGCCCAACGGGAATCTGGAAATACGTGGCAGGCTGTTGGGCCAGCTTGCTGGCAAACGAGAACAGATGCTCACGCCAGCGCGCCATGCCTGGCGACTTGCTCGGAATGATGATTTCCCGGCCCAGGAAGAACGTCGCTTTCTCAGGCTCCACATCGAGGCCGTAGTTGCTGCACTGTCGAAGCAATCGCGGAACATTGGGCTTCTGCATGAAGCCGTAGCGACCCGTGACACGCCAGAACCCATCACCGAGCTGCTCGACTTGCACACGACGGCTCGGGAGCACCCAAGGTTCATCTTCCGTCACGAGCGTCATGAAGATCACGCGCTGATGAATCGCCTGATAATGCTTCAGGCTGTGCAGCAAAGCGACAGGCGAGCGTCCGCTCGTGCTCGTCATGAAAATCGCCGAGCCCGGCACCTTCACGATCTTGCTATGGGACAAGCTCTCGATCAGCATCTCCTGCGAGATAGCACTCCTTTCCATTGAGGCCCGCACCAACCTGCGACCCATCGCCCAGGTGGTCATCAGCGTGAAGATCACAGCACCCACAGCCAACGGGAACCAACCGCCGTCAAAGAACTTCACCAGGTTCGCACTCAGGAAAGCGAGTTCCACCGAACCAAACACAACACACAACGGCAAGGTCTTGAGCACCGACCACTTCCAAAGATGTCGTGCTGTGAAGTAGAACAGCACGGTCGTGATCAGCATGGTCATGGTCACCGCCACACCATAAGCAGCCGCCAGATTCGACGAGGTGCGGAAGGCGAGAACAAGCGCAAGGCAGGCGAGCATCAGCAGCCAGTTCACCATGGGAATGTAGATCTGGCCACGGGCATGCTCAGAGGTATGGCGAATGCTCAGACGTGGCAGATAGCCAAGCTGGACGGCGCTGAGCGTCAGCGAGTAAGTGCCCGTGATGAGCGCCTGTGAAGCAATGACCGTGGCAGCTGTGGCGAGCAACACGAGCGGTAACGTCGCCCAGCCTGGAGCCATCTGGAAGAAGGGCGCATTCGCCAGCTCAGGACGGTGCAGGAGCAACGCCCCTTGCCCAAGGTAGTTCAGCCCAAGAGCCGGAAACACGAGTGAGAACCAGCCCCGGCGAATCGGTCCAGCCCCGAAGTGGCCCATGTCCGCATACAGAGCCTCACCACCCGTGACCGCCAGGAACACGCTGCCCAGAATCACAAAGCCCGCATGGCCTGAGGTCATCAAGAAGTGCCAGCCATGCCAGGGATTGATGGCGGCAAGGATCTCAGGACCATTCAGAAGCTGAAACAGCCCGAGGACTCCCAGGCTGACAAACCAGAGGCCCGTGATCGGTCCAAAGAACCGCCCCACTTTGGCTGTGCCGAGAAACTGCACCGAGAACAGCACGATCAAGATAACGATGGTGATCCCCATGATCAGCCACTGCATGTGATGCTCCCAGGCCGCTGCTTCCACTGCATCCACAGGCGTGGCTCCGAGCAGCCCGCCATCTTTGAGACCTTCTACCGCACTCAGCACAGAAATGGCAGGCGTGATGATCCCGTCACCGAACAAAAGGGCGGCACCAAACAATCCCAGCAGCACCACCACGACCCGGCGCTTGGACGTTTCACTCATGCCATGAGAAGCCAGGGCCATCAATGAGAGCACCCCACCTTCACCCTTGTTGTCAGCGCGCAGGATGAAGACGAGGTATTTGACGCAGATGAGCAAAATCAGCGACCAGAGCACGAGCGAGACGACGCCGAGGATGTTCGCATGGGTCGCGGCGATGTGATGGGGACTATGAGGACTGAAGCATTCCTTCAAGGTGTAGATCGGGCTTGTCCCAATGTCCCCAAACACCACCCCGAGCGCCGCGACGACGAGGGTGGCAGTGGAGAGCTTGTGGAGGCCGTGTTTATCGTTGTCGTTCATGACGACTCGATCATTCCCGCACTCCCCTTGCCCGCCAGTGAACGGCTCGCGCCGAGGCGTTAAGAAAGTGTGAAGACCACCGTCGGACAGCAAGCCTGCGACGAACCAATCAAGCGATCAAAGCACGCACCACATCGCCGCTCACATCGGTGAGGCGGTAATCACGACCATTGAAGCGATAGGTGAGCTGTTCGTGATCGAAGCCCAGCTGATGCAGGATCGTGGCGTGCAGGTCGGGCACGGACATGCGGTTCTCGACAGCGCTGTAGCCAAACTCGTCCGTGGCCCCGTGGATCATGCCTCCTTTGATACCACCGCCAGCCATCCACATAGTGAAACCCTTGGGATGATGATCGCGACCCTTGCCATTCTCGGCGACCGGTGAACGCCCGAACTCACCGCCCCAGACGACGAGCGTGGAATCGAGCATACCGCTGATCTTCAAGTCGTCGAGCAGTGCCGCGATGGGTCCATCCGTCTCGGCGCAGTGCAGGTCGTGATTGCGCTTGAGATCATCATGCGCATCCCAGGCTTTGGGTCCTTCATTGCCTCCGCTGTAAACTTGCACAAAGCGCACGCCACGCTCCACCAGTCGGCGAGCGAGCAGGCAGTTCTTGCCGAAGTGCGCAGTCACCGGATGGTCGAGTCCATACATCTGGCGCACGGCTTCGGGTTCACGACTGAGGTCGGTGCATTCGCTCGCACTCATCTGCATCTTGAAGGCGAGTTCATACGAGTTGATGCGGGCCGCGAGGGAACTCTCCGCTGGATTAGCTTCGGCGAACTCGGTGTTCCATTGCTTGAGCAAGTCGAGTCGCGCACGCTGCTGGGCTCGCGACACGTTCTTCGGCGGCGTGAGGTAGGCAATGGGCTCGCCGCTGCTGCGAAAGGGAACGCCTTGGAAAGTCGCGGGCATGAAGCCATTCGACCAGTTGAGCGCGCCATTCACGGGTGCGCCTTGCTTGTCCATCAGCACCACGAACGCGGGCAAATTCTCGCTCTCGGAGCCGAGCCCATACGTCACCCACGATCCCATGCTGGGTCGGCCCGCTTGCATGAAGCCGGTGTTCATCTGGAAGAGCGCCGGGCCATGATTATTGCTCTCGGCATGCATGGATCGAATCATGCACAGGCTGTCCGCATGGCGTGCGAGGTTGGGATACACGGAGGCCATGTCGATGCCCGCCTGACCATGCTTGGCGAAGGGGTAGTAGCTCTGCATCGCCACGTTCTTCGTTTTGCCGCCCATGAAGGCATCTTCCTTTTTCCACACCGGGATCGCCTTGCCATGCCATTTCGCGAGTTCAGGCTTGGGATCAAAGAGATCCACATGCGATGGCCCGCCATACATGAAGAGGAAGATAACGGCCTTCGCCTTCGGCGCGAAATGCGGGGCCTTCGGTGCCATCGGATTCGATGTGTTCAATACACCGTCCGCACCGAGCAACGACTGCAAGGCCAGTCCGCCGAATCCGGTTCCTGCCTGCTGAAGAATGTGTCTGCGTGTGAGCGCCTGCATCGCGTATGTGGGTGATCAAACGCCACGAGAAGCCGGAGCTTCCATCGGTTTGCACATCCCCTTCCTTCCTCTTGCTAGACGAGCACCTTGATCGGCGAGATTGGATCGAGGTCGAAGACTTCATCCCCTGGAGGTCCGGGGAAGTTGTCCTCGCGGAATCGCCGCCAGGTATCCTTCGTGTGCTGGGAGAGCAGCTTCTGCGTGCCTTCACCGCACTTGCCGCAAACCATCAGCCCATGCAGCAAACGATCCCCCTCACAGACACCCGTAAGCACAAACTCCGCTTCGTTGCCTGCGTGCTTGGCCGTGCCGCAGACGCTGCAATGCGTGAGCCCGGACTCCAGATTCACATGCTCGTCCTGAAACTGTGCGAGCCGCTTCTTCGACTCCTGGGAAAACTCTTCCATCAACTGCGTGCGGCAGTGATCGCACAGCGCGTATTCAAAGACGCACTCGCCTTTCTTCCATGCCTTCGAGATTTGAAAGCCTCCGGGGAAGTCCTTGAGGCTCTCGCCACACCGCGTGCAGTTCGCGAACGGCTCGTCCGTGTAGTCGGAGTTCAGCTCGCTCGGGATGGGTAGTGGCTCAGGCTCCTCGCCGAAGTTATGCATGGCGAAACAATGCTCGCGAGGCAGTCGTTTCACAGCGAAATCTCTCATCATGAATCACCTTTCCCGTCTTTGTCTCACGCTCCTTCTCAGCGCAGGCTCCGCCTTCTCCCAGACTGCGGGCGATTGGTCCTACAGCCGGGCCAATGCCGCGATGACCGGCGTGTCGGGCACCACCTTGAACCTGCCTCTGCAGGAGGGCTGGACCTTCGCCACCATCGAGAAGATGAAGGGCAAGGGCGAGATGATGCTGGCCTCCGCCGTCGTCCGCAATGGCAAGGTGTATGTGGGCAACAAGGAAGGGAAATTCTTCTGCCTGGAGCTGTGCACCGGAAAGAAGCTCTGGGAATCGAGCGCGCCGAAAGGTTCCTTCGAGGGAGCGGCGGCGTTCAGTGGCGACCTCGTGATCGCGGGCTGCACCGACAGCTTTGTTTATACCTGGAACGCGGAGACGGGACTGCCGAACTGGAAGTTTGAAACCCAAGGCGAGATCCACGCAGCGGTGAACGTCTGGACCGATCCAGCGACGAAGCAGGATCGCGTGCTGATCGGCAGCTACGACAACTTCATCTACAGCCTCGATGCCAAGGACGGCAAGAAGCTCTGGGCCGTAGAGACAGGCAACTACATCAATGGTGGCTGCGCCGTCAGCCCCGATGGTAAGATCGCCCTCGGCGGATGCGATGCGGTGCTGCACATTCTCGAGGCCACCACGGGCAAGGAGATCAAGCAGATCGACGTGGGTGCCTACATCGGCAACAACGTCGCGGTGGACGCTGGCGTCGCCTACGTGAGCCACTACGGCAATCGCGTGGGTGCCTACTCGATCACCGATGGAGCCAAGGTCTGGGAATACGGCGAGCGCGACTTCGAATTCTACGCCGCCCCAGCCCTGTTGCCCAAGATCGTCGTCGTCGGTGGCCGCGATAAACGTCTGCACGGCATCGACCGCATCACGGGCAAAGGCTTGTGGGAATACAAGTGCCGCGACCGCATCGACAGCTCGGCCGTGATCTGCGGCGAGAAGCACGCCGTGGTGGGCTGCGATGACGGCTACCTCTACGTGATCGACATCGCCACAGGCAAGGAAGCCTGGTCCTCCCAGATCGGCGCTCCGATCAAAACCTCCCCCGCCGTCGCTGGCGACTGGATCATCATCGGAGCCGACGACGGAGTCGTCTATGCCTTCAAAAACAGCGCGGTGAAGAAGTGATCAGAGCGTTCTGATCTTGAGATTCTTGAACCACGCAGGATCGCCATGGGCGGTCAGCATGATCTTGCCCTTGCCCGGTGCGAACCCTGGCTTGCTCTTGAATTTGCTCTTCGCGATGTGCTCCTGCCACTCCGGCGTCTTGGTGTCAGCGGACGAGGCAAGCGTGCCATTCAGCCAGTGCTCGATCTTGCCATCCTTCACCACCACGCGGCTGTGATTCCATTCGCCGATGGGGCTGAGCTTCTTGTCCTTCGAGGAATCGAAGATGTCGTAAATGCTGCCCGTGTTGTGGCTGCCGCCTTTGAGTCCATCGGCGTGGCCATTGTCGTCGATCATCTGGTATTCGATGCCCAGCCATTCTTTGCCGATCTGGGTCACCCAGTATTTGATGCCGTTGTTGCCTTTGGGATCGAGCTTCCATTCCCATTCGAGTTCGAAGCTCGAATACTCGTTATCGCTCAGCAAGTAGGGGCCCTTGCCGGTGAAATGAAGCACGCCGTCCTTCGCCTCCCAGCCCTCGATGGGCTTGCCGTCGATGGCTTTCCATCCGGTCAGCGACTTGCCATCAAAGAGAGAAACCCATTCACCTTCCGCGCTTGCTACGCTGGTGAAGGAAACGACGAGTGCGGTGAGGAGAGCTAGGTGTTTCATGGTTTGGAAGAAGGCGCTTTGTCTATCGAAGGGGCTCCGGCTTGTCCAGCCGCAAACCACATCATGTGCTGCCACGGCAGCTTATCGAAACTACGGGTGAGGGTGTAGCCATTGGCCGTCATCTCCTTGATGATCTGCTCCTTGCTCATCTTGTGCTCGGGCTTGATCGGCACGCTGAGATCTTCGGCCCGGAACTCCACCAGCACAATTTGGCCGCCCGGCTTGAGCGCCTTCTTCATGCTCTGCAGCATAGGCTCGGGATGCGCCAGTTCATGATACACATCCACCATCAAGATGAGATCGCACGATGCGTCCGGCAGTTTGGTCTCGGTTTGAGAGCCCGGCACATAGACGATGTTGTTCGCCTCGGCAGCGAGCGCACGCACCTTGAGCAGGTCCAGCATCTCGGGCTGAATATCCACGCCGAAGACCTTGCCCTCCGGCCCCACTGCCTTCGCGATGGGGATCGTGTGATAACCATTGCCACAGCCCAGGTCGCACACGTTCACGCCGGACTTGAGCTTCAGCTCATCGCGCATCACCTCGCCTGCCTCCTCACGCTCCCGCTCATGCCGCGTCAACCACTCAGCGCCGGTGAAATGCATCGTCTGCGCGATACGCCGACCGAGGTAAGTCGCGGGTTCAGGACGAGCCTCCTGCCCCATCACAGGAAGAACGACCGAGACAGCGAGACAAAGGAAAAGCGAGCGGCGAATCATGGCTGCCCCTAACGTCGCTCGTCCCCCACTTCCATCCCTCATCCGATCACTTCGCCGCCTTCACCTCGTCCCAGACCTTCGTGTATTTGGCCAAGTCCGCGCCTACGTCATCAATGACCTCGCACCTGACCTTCAAGTCATCAGGAATCGCCACGGCAGGATTCGAGAGGAACTCGGGACTCACCTTCTTCAGCGCCTCCAGGTTCGGCATGATGTAGCCCATCCATTCCATGTTCTCCGCCGCCACTGCGGGATCGTGCACAAAGGCGATCCACGCGTGCGCAAGGGCAGGATTGGCTGCGCCCTTGGGGATGACGAGTTCATCGCAGGCCATCGTCATGCCTTCCTTCGGCATCAGTATGCCCACCTGATCATTCTCGCTCACCACCTGGAACAAGTCGCCACTGTAGCCATGCACGAGAATGAACTCCCCGGAGTCGATCGCGCTCTTGTATTGCTCGTTGTCAAACTTCGCGATGTGCTGCTTCCAGCCGATCACCACATCACGCGCCGCCGCGAGTTGCGTCTCGTCGCGCGTGTTGATGCTATGCCCGAGGAACCTCAAGGCCGAGCCCATCGTCTCACGCATGTCGTTGAGAATGCACGCCCGACGACCCAGGTCCGAGCGCGCCAGCATCGCCCAGCTTGGCTCCGGGTTCTTGATCCGGTCCTTGCGATAGGCCAGCACCCCGTAGCTCGTGGCATACGGCACCGCGTGCGTCATCGCCGCGTCGCCCGTCTTCGCCAGCACGGACGGGTCGATGTTGTTCAAACCCAGCAGCTTCGTGTGATCGAGCGGCGCGAGCAGTCCCTCGCTCACCATCAGCTTCACCATGTAGCTGCTCGGCAGGATCACATCGTAACCCGCCGCCCCTGCCTGCACCTTGGCAAACATCGCCTCATTCGAGTCAAACGTGTCGATCACCACCCGGCATCCGTTCGCCGCCTCGAACTTCTCCACCAACTCCGGCTTGATGTAATCCGCCCAGGTGTAGAGATGCAGTTCGTTCGCCGCCGAGAGTGGCAGCGCCAGGGAGAGAGCAGCAAGGAAAGGTTTCATGAGGTTCGGAGCATTCACCACCCACAATCCCCACCATCGCCCGCCTGAAAAGCGCCAATTGATACCGCTCCTCACTGCCGACCAGACGGCACAGCACGCTGACAGACACCAGCGAGGCTCCCGATTGGAGAAGTGTTTTTTTTATGGCCACCACGAACCAAGCACAATTCTCACAAGCCTTGAACTGCTGGGCGAGAGCGCGCTGATGACTGCGCAGTGCCTCGGTGCCCTGGGGGGCGAAGTCGTCGTTGACACACTGCCCACTCCCTTGGGGCAGCCTGCGACTGGCTTTTGCCAGGAAAACTGGCGGAGAGAGAGGGATTCGAACCCTCGGAACGAAACCTTGTCTTGGAACCACGCTGAAAAGCAGTTAAATCAAGGCTTAGACGACCACGATTACCAAGGCTACCTTGACGGCGTTGTGATTTGTGTTGAGAGTTGCCTATGGCATCGCTTCGTAAATTCCCTGCGTCTCGCTTTTGGTTCGCTTGTTTCACTCTCCCCGATGGCAAGCGCGTGCAGCGATCAACCAAGGAAACACTTCGCAAGCCCGCCCAGGTAAAGGCCGACCAATGGGAGCAACTCGCCAAGGAGCGCGCGAAGGCCCGACAATCGCACAAGGTCATTGCCGAAATCTATCGCGCCTCGCACAAAGAGGAACTGCCCGACGCCACTATTGCCGCGTTCTTTGATGGATGGCTGAAACGTCGAAAGGGCGAACTCGCGCCAGCTACCTACGCAGCCTATGCGAGCCGTCTCACGCACTTTCAAACGTGGCTTGGTGAGTTCGAGCAACGACCGCTCGCAGAGATTGAGACGCGGCATTTCATCGCGTATCGCGATGCTTTGGCAGAGCGGCTTTCAAATACTTCCTGCAATCTCGGAGTGAAAATTCTCCGAGTCGTCTTCGAGGATGCCCGCCGCGACAAATTCATTTCCGAGAATCCGGCCAAAGATTGCGGAATGCTCAAGAAGAGCGAGAGCAACACCCGCCGCCCGATCACTCTCGCCGAGATTCAATCGGTGCTCGCCGTCGCGGATGAGGAATGGACTTCGATGATATACTTTGGCCTCTACACCGGTCAACGTCTCGGAGACATCGCAAATCTAACGTGGGCAAACGTCGATTTGCAGGCTCAAGAGATTCATCTTCGCACCATCAAGACAAATCGAGTGGTGCGCATCCCGATTTGCAAACCCCTGCTCGAACACATCGAGAATTTGCCAGCCGGAGACAATCCGATTGCTCCCCTGCATCCCCGTGCTTGCTCCCTCTTTCAGCGCCGCTCTGGACCGATGGTTTCCCGTCAGTTTGGTGACTTGCTCGCCACCGCTGGCGTTATCGCCAAGCGCGATCACAACAAAAGCCTTGGCGTTGGACGCTCAGGCCGACGTGCTGGCAGTGAAGTGTCGTTTCATGCCCTCCGCCACACAGCTACCAGCATGATGAAAAACGCAGGCGTTTCACCCGCCGTCGTTCAAGACATCATCGGCCACGAGAGCGCCGAGATTTCAGCGCACTACACCCACATCGAAGGCGAAGCCAAGCGCAAGGCCCTGGACTCCATGCCTGACATCAATTTGCCGGTTTCCGCGCCATCCACGCCACAGCGGCGCGCCGAGCGTCCCAGGCACCCTTGATTGCTCGCCACCATGAGATTCATCAAACCATCCACGCTCGTCAAATGGGCCAAGGCACATAGCGCCGCCGCACCTGCCCTGCTCCATTGGTCCGAGGTCGCCCGCAAGGCCAAATGGAAAACACTCGCCGAAGTGCGCCGCGACTTCCCACAGGCCGATCTTGTGAAGGTCGAGAGCAAGAAGCCCGTGATTGTCTTCAACATCGCCGGAAACAAGTTCAGGCTCATCTGTGCCATTCACTTCAATGCAGGCCGGGTTTACCTCCTGGACTTCCTCACCCATGCCGATTATTCTAAGGACACCTGGAAAGACCACCTCTGACCATGCCTCGCACCGCCACACGCACCAAGTTTGAACTCCCCGCCACCATTGCCGGTTTGTGGGGATTGTGCGCCCTCGCGCCCTTCCGCACCCGCGCCAGCTACGAGGAAGCCGCCGACCTGTGCAGCAAGTTCGCCGTTCGTCGTCTGACCACCGTCCAGCGTGAATACTTCCGCGAGTTGCTCGCTCTCGTAGAAAGCTACGAAGACGAACACGGCGAAGACGAGAAGGCGCTCGCCCAGCTTCGCCGCCTTGCTCGCGCATAAATCAAAGCCATGAGCAAAAAGAGGGCGGTGAGGTCGAAACAGTCCGATCAATCGAAGCCCTCCCCGGTTCAGTGGGGCATTGTCGATTTGCTCAACCGTGCGAAGAAGCATTGCGACCCGATCCATCACGGCGCGATTGAGGCACTGCCCTCGGATTTTCTCGTGCATTTTATGTCGGCGACAGTTCTCGGCTTTGAGGACATCTTGGCAGGCAGAGAGACGCTGACAGCGGAGGAGCAGGCGGACAGAGCGCGGCAACAAGCTCGCGAGCGAGCAGAGCAGAATCTTGACTCTCTGCTCTCAAAGATACAGCCCCAGCTCAAAGCACAAAAGTGCGTCATCAGTCCCGACTATCGGGAAGAACTCATTCAGGAACAACTTCGCGGCTCGTCCATTGAGATTCAGTCGTTGCTTGAAGCCGCTAATCTTGGCGTGTCTCGCCGCTTTCTCGCATCAAGGAAGCTCACCGGTTACGCCGAGGCAAAGGAGTCTGTTCGGCGTCATACCGAGAAGGAGAATCTGAAGTTCAATCAGTGGCTCACCTCCATCCGCGCAAGAGCTAAGAACGGCGAGACATTCGATGATCAGAAAATCAAGGCTCTTCAAAAAGAGTTTCAGCGACGCCAAGCGAATCAGAGGAGGCGGCTAGACCCCGCGAGACAGTATCGAAAAGAGTTCTTTGCTGAGAGTCAGCCAGCTATGATCACAAATTATTGGTTGCCATTATCCTTGTGGTGTTTTGATGTCACCGACTGCGTGAGAATACTTTGGGAGCACTCGCCGGGAGCGAAGTTTATCAATGACCCTCACGCTCGCCAGCAGCTCAGAGACCATGAGAGCGCTCATTCCATACATTCGCCGCTTCTCATCACGGCAGAGGATCTGGAAACCCTGCAAGCCAGCTCTGCGGTTTTCTCCTCTAACCGCAAGAAGACGCGGCTGACCAAGGAGAGTTTCAAAGTCCAAGTTTCTCGCCGTAAGCTATACCCGCACAAGCCTGCACACTGGTCGCTGGACTCTATGCCGACTCCTGAATAGCTGGTGCCGTCACGCCATAAAGCATTACCGATTCTGTATCATAGCACCACCTCAATGTGTGCAGATTCGGTAATGCCGCCCAGCATGACTTCTCTGCCTCAGATGATGATGAATGTGGCCTCATGACTACCACATCACCGTCTCTGTCATCGCCGGCACATGCGAGCAAGAATCCAAGCACCGAAACCAACGCCCTCCCTCGCGAGTGGCTACGAATCAAGGAGGCATGTGAGTTCAGCCGGGTCTCCAAACCCAAGCTCTACGACCTCATCAATCGAGGCTTGGTCAAATCGTTTTCGCTCAAGGAGCGGGGACAAATCAAAGGCACAAGGCTTGTCTCGTTCGACAGCCTCCGCGACTTCCTCCGCAGTCGCATGACAGGCGGAGAGTCGTCGGCCACCACCGGCACAGCTCCCGAGTCGGAATAAAACACCCCGCCCAGCGCGAGGCCGTGGCGGGGCGTGCTTTTCGAGAGCGCTCTACACTATCCCGCCAGGGTCGCGAAGCAATCAACATGCTAAGCCATGCCCAGGATCTACCATCTTGCACCGCAGACGGCGGAAGGCGATACGGTGAAGCTCGCTGTGATGCCAAACGGGGACGTAGAGAAACTCCCATTGAAGCAGAAAGGGCCACGACAGAGCACCAGTCGCCCAAGACGGAGCACAGGCCGCCGCGCAGATTCTCAATCTCCAATGCGCACCGGGCGGGACTGGTTACGTGATGCTGATGGCACCTTTGCCGTTCAGCTCGTCCTGATGTGTCCATCGCGGAACTTCCCGACCGGACCAACGCTTGATGCGGCGCTCTTGAGCGTGATTGCCAGTTTACGAAGGTCGGGGGTGGCCGCATTCGCAGTGCTTGAGTATGTGCCCAAGAGTCAGGTGCCGCATTACCACATCCTCACAACCCAGATCGACGAAGCAGCCATTGAGCGGGTGCGGCTACTTTGGCTTCGTCACATGGGCGATAGGAATGGTCGCCGAGGTGCCAAGGTGGATGCAACCCCTATCCTCAATGCCGAGCACGAACGTCATTTGCGCCAACGCTATCTTCCCAAGCAGTTCGGGAAGCGCCCGCCACAATGGTATGAAGCAGCTCCAATAGCCCGCTGGCGGCAGACAGGCTTGAAGAAAGCGAAGCCCATACAGATCATTGAAATCAGCAAGACTGAAGAACAGTCATGGCACGCAAAAGCCGGGCTAAAACCGTTCTACAAGCGTCACTTCAGTTCCGCAGGAAGCCTCAAGACACACCTCTCAAACGCCTATGAAGCGCCCACAGATCAGAAGGTTGCCGCGAAGGATGAGCAACATCTGAAACGCAACGATATGAACCATTAGAAGTAACGGGCTACAGATCGGGCGGAGAGTTCACGGCTCAACCAGCGAGGTATTTCCCAAGCCTATTTTTCCACCACTTGCGCCAATCGTGAACATTGAAACCCTCACGAAGCAACCAGAGCGCAGGCGAGATGCACACAGCGAAGACCAGCGCCCCCAGTATAATATCATGCATCAGGAATCCCCAAATGGTTTGGGCACCCCTACCCTTGATGCGGCAAACCTTGGGGCTGTCCGGCAAATATTCGACCTGGGTCGTTTCGGGCAATTCTCCACTTCGTCGCTGGTCCATTATTTTGAACTCCACCCCACGAACTTGATAACGGTAGGTGCCAACATCGGAATATCCGACATTCCCTCTTTCATCCTCAACTTCGACCTCTTCAGAGTGAACGAGCTTAGCTGATGTTGATCTCCCTTGGTAGATCAACGCAAGTGTATCGAGTGGACCGGGGCGAGGTGCCGAGTTGCAAAAGACAATCACGCCAAGAATCAAAGCAACCACCCCTAACACAATAAATTGCATCTTGTCCTTAGCAGACAGATCAGGGTTTCTTTGGTTGTCCCAATGAAACGTCAATTTGCCAGTCATGAGGTCGCTGGTCGATTGCACATCCCGCCATTCTTCGGGCGTTCGCTCAGCGTGTTGTTTCATAGCGGCGATTTGTTGGAGCTTTGCTTGATAACAAGTGCCAACCAAAAGAAGATTGACCCCGCCAAAGGATCAACCACCTGCCAAACCTCGCGCCCAAGGTGAACTTTGAAGATGGGATTGAAAAGCAGTGCGATCACCACCAGCACCCATTTGCAAGTTTCGGGCAAAACCTTCGCATGGCACGCCAGCAGATAGACCGCCGAACCCGTCGCAATGCAGCGGAGGAGCATGTAATAGCTGTAAGGCAGGCTGAACACACCAACGATGCACGCCAATGCAGCAACCGCTGAGATGATCACCGCAGGGCTTAGCGTCTTCATCGAAGAAAGAGGGTGCCGTTCACATCATGACGAACGTTGCCCTGCACGTTGACGTTGTGCTGCACGCCGCCATGAACATTCACATCCACCTGGCGGGGCGTGACAAGCTCTTGAGTCCGCTGAATGGAACCCAGCGCACCCCAGGCCGCTTGATACTGCTTCCGTGATCGCTCTGCGGCTGCAAAGTCGTTCCGCTCCCCGTAGCCAGTCACACCGCCATTCTGGAGCCTCACCCAATACTCGCGCGTATCACTGCCGTCTGAGTCCATGAACGACGAAGCCAGCCGATAATACAGCACTTCGCTGCCGCCTTCACCTTCAGCGCCCACTGGCTTTCCGAGAAGTTTCGTCACTTCAGCCCTGCTCATGCCAACGTGAATGTCGGAAAAGTGAGTATTGAAAGGAGCCGCGCACGAAGTCACGAGCAAGGCGAGGAATGGGAGAATTCGCTTCATTCTGCCGATGCTGTCAGAGCGGCTAGGCAGCGTCAAGAGAAGTCCCCGCGCGACCAGCAAGGGCAAGCCGATTATCACGGAGGTAAGCCTCCACCGTCATAGCGTCCGCTTCAGCATCGTTCGCCGAGCCATCATCGAAGAGCTTGCCCAGTGTCTCAGGATCAGCACGCTTCAAAAGCGCCGCTTCCATCTGCCGCAGGTGTCCCAGGCCATCCAGGTTATCAGCCACCCGCAGCGCCGTTTCTAGCGCCCCTGCCAGCCTCGCCACACTGCCACCGTCCAGATTCGTCTCTGCATCGCCAAGCGCGCGTTCCACTCGCTTCACGAGGCTTGAGACGGCCTTGCCCACAGTGCCGCGAATCTCAGCAGCAGCCACAGCACGCATAGACGCCGTTTCAGAGTCAAAACCCGTTTCTGCATGTTGCTGCACAGATCGAAGCACCTGCCCCGATGCCGCATAGCCAATCCTCGCCTCCCTGGCCAGCCTGCGCACCGGCCAACGCTCAGCGACCGCAATCGGTAGCAACTGGCGGATGCGTGGTGCTCTGGTCAATGCGGCGGCCATGGTTCGGCCAAACTACCTCCAAATTTTTTCTCGGCAACCCGTGCCACGGCGAGCCCTCCCTCCGCGCTTTGACGCCCCGCCCCCCCGGTGGAACAGCGGATTTCATCACGCTCCCCGGCCCCCCTCGTTCTCCAGGGGAACCTTTGAAGCACGCCAACCGCCTGAGAGAACCTATATGTTTTCGGCGGAAACATGACCCCAGACACTCTGAGCACCAGCTCTCAGCAGTGAGCCGATCAATCGCAGAAATGCAGAGCATCAAACTTCTCCGACTTCGCTAGCCTTGTTGAGAGTCCCGTTGAGAGTCCCGTTGAGAGTTTGCCTAGCCTTGACCCTCAAGGCCTTGATTTATAAGGTGGCGGAGAGAGAGGGATTCGAACCCTCGGTAGCGGTAAGGCTACGCATCTTTAGCAAAGATGTGCTTTCGACCACTCAGCCATCTCTCCAAATTTCCGCGTGCGGAAGTGGTCGGATAGTAGAAGCGCGAGGCTGAGGGTCAAGGGAAAGGTTCAATTCTCATCAATCAAGCCCGCGAAAAAACTCCCGCGCAGTTCGGGTGGTCGTGGCGATGAGGTCCTCGACGGGCTCACCGCGCAGTTGAGCGATGAAGCGAGCGGTGTCGGCGACGAAGGCGGGCTCGCAGCGCTTGCCGCGATGAGGGACGGGCGCGAGGTAAGGGGCATCGGTTTCGAGCATGAAGTCGCCTGGGGCCAATGCCTTGGCCGTAGCCTGGATGACGGGGCTGTTCTTGAACGTGGTGACGCCGGTAAAGGAAACGAGGTGGCCCAGGGCGAGGACTTCGCGCGCCTGCGCTTCGGTGCCAGTGAAGCAATGAAACACGGCACGCAGCCGTCCGGTGTAGGGCTGGACGGCGGCGACGAGGTCCTCCTGGCTATCGCGGGCATGAAGGATGACATTGAGCCCGAGTTCGACAGCCAGATCGAGCTGGGCCTTGAGCACCTCGGCTTGATGGGCCTTCCAGGCGGGAAGCTCGAAGCCCTCGGGTGGCTTGTGGTAGTAGTCGAGGCCGATCTCGCCAATGGCGGCGATGCCGGGCGTGTGGGCCAGGGCGCGAAGTTCGTCGATCCAAGACTCACCGCTCACGCTGTGGGCATCGCAAGGATGAATTCCTGCACACGCATGGAGGCCAGCGTGAATCTGGGCGAGCGCGATGAGATCGCGGGTGCTTTCGATGTCCGTAGCGGGTGCCACCCAGGTGGTCACACCGGCCTCGCGGGAGCGCTGGAGCACGTCCGCGAGGTCGTCTTTGAAATAGCGGTGGTCCAGGTGGCAGTGCGTGTCGATGAGCATCGGGCGTTCGTATCTGCAATTGCACCGCGCGCAAGTCAGCGGCATGGCGGGGCGTTAAACTCCTGTGGTGCCGCAACCCCCAAACCCCGCGCGCGCTGCAGCCCCCGAACATGCGTTGCATTCCCCTCTTCTTCCTCGGCACCGTCGCTGCGACGGCTGCGGACACGGCCCCGGCCATTCGCGGTCAGGACAGTTTCGACAAGCAAGTCCTGCCCGTGCTGGAGCAGTATTGCTATGACTGCCACAGCGATGGCGTGCGGAAGGGCAAGTTCGCGCTCGACGAGCACCAGGACTACGCCTCGCTGAAGGGCGACCTGAAGCATTGGGACCATGTGCGCCAGATGCTGGTCACCCACGTCATGCCGCCAGTGGGCAAGGACACACCCACACTGGAGCAGCGCGATGCACTCGTGAAGTGGATCGACGACAACATCTTCTGGTTCGATCCCGCTCGTCCCGATCCTGGGCATGTGGTGATCCGCAGACTGAATCGCACCCAGTTTGATAACACCGTCCGCGATCTGCTCCTGGTGAACGACTTGCGCCCCAGCGATGAGTTCCCCCCTGACGACACGGGCTACGGCTACGACAACATCGGCGCGGTGCTCAGCCTCTCGCCCTTGCTGATGGAGAAATACTTCCGTGCAGCGACCAAGATCACCACAGTGGCCATGCGGCTGAAGGCCCCGGAAAAGGCCAGCATTGAGATCGGTGCGAGCAAGTTCGAGAAGGCGAAGAACATCGAGCGCGACAGCGAGAGCCAGGGCGTGCTGTGGTTCTTCTCCGAGGCCACGGCCAAGGCGGGATTCAATGTCTCAGCGGCAGGCACTTACCGGCTCATCGTTCACGCGGCCGCGACCGTCGCCGGAGCTGATAAGGCACGCATTGCCATTGGTGTGGATGAAATGAAACCCGAGGAGCGGGTGGTCAATCGCGAGTGGGTGGACAAGCATTCCAAGTTCGAAAAGATCGAGGTCGAGGTGCCTTTGAAACCTGGCTATCACCGACTGCGGGTCAGTTTCCTCAACGACTTCCACGATGACAACGGGGCGAATGGTCACAAGGATCGCAACCTCGCCATCGACAAGGTGGACGTGGAAGGTCCCATCGGACTGAGCGCGCCTCAGCCCAGCCGTTTCCTCCAATGGCTGGCACCCAATGCCAGCTTCGGCCTGCCAGCACTTGCCTTGTCAGGCGAAGATATGCTCCCTGGCGAAGGCGATGCGGCGCGCGACACCGGTGCGATCCTGTTGTCCTCCTCGGGCTTTGTCCATCATCCGCTGGAGATCACGAAGGCTGGGAAGTATCGGCTTCAGCTCAAGGCCGGAGCCCAACAGGCTGGCAATGATCCCGCGAAGTATGAGGTGCGCCTCGGCGATCACGTTCTGCAATCCGGCTCCGTCTCGGCCAAGAACCAGGTGCCTCAGTGGTTCACCTTTGAAACGGATCTGCCGCCGGGTCGACACGATCTGCGCGTGGCTTTCCTCAATGACTTCTATGATCCTCAAACCAAGGAAGATCGAAACCTCTGGGTGCATGAGGTGAAGGTGGAAGGTCCGCTGGAGAAGGTGGACACCATCGACGCTGCCGACGTGCCCGCCTTGGTCAATCGCATGGGCGAGCGCTTGTTCCGCCGCCCTATTCAGGACACAGAAAAGGCGAAATGGCAGGGCCTTGCCCAGCAGGCGATGAAGGAAGGCGAGCCCGCGCTCGGTGCCATCGGTTACGTGCTCGAAGGGATGCTCGCCTCGCCAGCCTTCCTCTTCATCAGCCAGCCTCAGCCCGCAGGCTCGCCGCTGGGCGATACGGAGCTGATCGACGAGCGCAGCCTGGCCTCGCGACTGTCCTACTTCCTCTGGAGCGCACCGCCCGACGACCGCCTGAATGACCTCGCCAGCAAAGGTGAGCTGCGAAAGAACCTCGCTTCCGAAGTGCGCCGCATGATCGCGGACTGGAGAGGCCGATCCTTCACCGATGGCTTCGCCGGTCAATGGTTGCTCCTGCGCGATGTGGACCTCATCGCTCCCAGCAATCGTCTGTTCCCCGAGTTCCAGGGCGGCATCGCTGGCAGCATGAAGCGGGAAACAGAGATGCTCTTCAATCACATCCTCCAGGAGAACCGCAGCGTGATCGAATTCCTCAATGCGGACTACACCTTCGTGAACCGGAAACTCGCCGACTTCTACCAACTGCCCGAGCGCGATAAGCTCAAGAACCGGGACAAGAGCCACTTCGAGAAAGTGTCTCTCCAGGGCACGCCGCGTGCAGGCATCCTCACCCACGGCAGCATCCTGGCCACAACATCAAATCCCACTCGAACTAACATTGTCCGTCGTGGCAAGTTCGTGCTGGAAAGCATCCTCGGCATCCCGCCGCCACCAGCACCCGGTGACGTCACGCCCTTGGATGAAAAGCAGGCGATCTTCGGCAAGCAGACACTCCGCCAGCAATTCGAGAAGCATCGCGAAGACATGTCATGTGCAGGCTGCCACGCCCTGCTCGATCCTATCGGCTTCGCCTTGGAGAACTACGACGCCATCGGTCGCTTCCGTGAGACGGATCACAAGCAACCCATCGACGCCACCGGCAAATGGATCCGCGGTCAGCAGTTCAACAATCTTCAAGACCTCCGCGAAATCATCGTGCGCGACCTCAAACCTGACTTCGTTCGCTGTCTGTCCGAGAACCTCCTCACCTACTCCCTCGGGCGCGGGCTGACATATTCAGATCGCCCCTTCGTGCATGACCTCGTGCGCAAGAGCGAAGCCAGCGGCTACAAGTTCCAGGACCTCATCATCGCCGTCACCGAAAGCATCCCCTTCCAGCGGATGCGAGTGAATGAGGCTCAGTGATGGCTACTCCTTCGTGATCGTCTCATCGAGATTCATGATGGTGCTCGCCACCGTCGTGAAGGCAGCTAGGGCGATGGTATCCAGCTTCGTATCGACTCCCGCCTCTCCCATGGCGAGGAATGATTTTGCGGCTTCCTTGTCCCTGGCGAAATCAGTCCGTGCTCGTTCAAACGATGAGCGCAGCACGGCAAGTTCGCTGGCGGAAGGCGAGCGTGCGAGGAGCAGCTTGAAACCATGCTCAATACCCGATTCCACGCTCTCGCTGGATTCATTCATCATGCGTTGCGCGAGGAACCGCGCCGCTTCGACATAGGTCGGATCATTCATCAGGTTCAACGCCTGAAGCGGCGTGTTTGTGCGAGGACGCCGCAGTGCGCAGGTCTCACGGAAAGGCGCGTCAAAAAGCAGCATGCCGGGATGTGGCACGCTGCGCTTCCAGTAGGTGTAAAGGCTGCGACGATGCAGATCGTCGCCGCTGCCTTGCTGGTAGGTGGCTTTGGGATTGTCGCGCTGCGCCACGACCTGCTCATAAAGCCCCGGCGGGTGATACGGCTTCACACTCGGACCGCCAATCTTCTCCACCAGCAGCCCGCTGGCCGCCAAGGCTTGATCACGAATCACCTCCGCACTCAAACGATGCCGCGGTCCGCGTGAGAGCCATTGATTCGACAGATCGGACTGATCCGACGAATGACGCGAACTCTGCTGATACGTCTCGCTCGTCACGATCAGCTTCACGAGCTTCTTCACATCCCAGCCGCTTTCTTGAAACGTCACCGCGAGCCAGTCGAGCAACTCCGGATGGCTCGGAGGCTCGCCTTGAGATCCGAAATCCTCGCTCGTGCGCACGAGGCCGGTGCCGAAGAAATGCTGCCAGGAGCGGTTCACGATCACACGGGCCGTGAGTGGGTTCTCACGGCTCACGAGCCACTTGGCGAGACCGAGCCGGTTGCGCGGCAAATCGGCAGCGAGCGCAGGCAAAACAGCCGGCGTGGCGGCCACGACCTTCTCGCCGGGCTTGTCATAAGCCCCACGCATCAGGATGAAGGTCGGGCGCATCTCCTTCTGCTCCTCCATGACCAGCGTGGTCGGAATCTCCGCCTCCGCCGCGACGATCTGCTTCTTCAAAGCAGCCTCCTCTTCACTCAAACGACGGTGCTCAGGCATCTGCGCCAGGCGAAAGCTCGCGAGCTGTTTGCGCTCGGCCGCGGTGCGTTTGGCGGCCTCTTTTTGCGCGATCGTCACGATGCTCGCGGGTGCAATCAGCTCCGTCGCATTCGTGGTGGCAAACAAACGCCACTGCGAAGGCCCGCCAGCATTCTCGACACCGATCGAGATCGCCACCTCGGCACCTTCAAGAGGCTTTTCGAGTTCAAAAAGGGCCTGCACCGGCTTGTCGGGTGCCACCGAGAGCACGGACTTGGTTTTGCGGTCGTTGTCGAGCACGTTGGCATGCGTGGCGTCGATGGCGTGCAGCTTCGATTTCCCGACTTTGAGCTCGCTCCATTGAAAACTGGCCGAAGGAGCCGTCGTCGAGCATTCAAGACGCATCGCGGTGATTTTGCCCGCTGGCAGCTTCGCCCGGATCACAATGTTATTGGCCCGCGTTTCCTGCGGACCGATCAAAACG
>CAUJJC010000352.1 GCA_963204975.1 Verrucomicrobiota bacterium
CCAATCCTCTCTGATCATTGACGAACCACTCCTGCACCACGGCATCCCATTCATACGTCAAGCGCTGCCCCTCAGCCTGCGAGGTGGGCGTGTCACTCATCGCACGCTCTTCACCCGCGAAGCCATAGCTCTTCAATTCCAGGCCCCACTGCCAGCCGCCGTCTTTAGGCTCCGCTGTGAAGCCGCGACCATCAAACTGCGTGCGCCACTGCTGCCCAGGATTCACAGCTTCATAGCCCGCCGCTGTCTTTTGAAATCCATGCCGCCATGCCTCATGTGCTGCGCGGATGCTGCTCCAATCGGAAGCTGCGACACCAGCGGGCGGTTGATGGGGTGATGCAGCGTGAATCAATGAAGTGATCGTGAGCGGAAGTGAGACAAGGCAAAAGCGGACGAGGGTATTCATGGCTGCGGGGAGAAGCCCTGGCCGATGACGGAGGTTACAACCTTTTGTGCTGGAGCGTCCCGGCATTGATCCTCCCTAGCTCCCCGCCTATGGCTGCCGCTCCCAATGAACCGCACTGACCGACTTGTCGCCCTCGTGATGCTGCTGCAATCGCGACGCGTCATCACCGCGGCGGAGATGGCGGCACACTTTGAGATCACCGAGCGCACGGTCTATCGAGATCTCGCGGCCCTAGGCGAGAGCGGCGTGCCCATCGTGGGCGAGCCAGGAGTCGGCTACAGCCTCATGCGCGGCTATCATTTGCCTCCCGTGATGTTCTCGCCGCAGGAGGCCTTTGCTTTGGTCACTGGCTCATTGCTCGCGGAGCGAATGACGGATGACTCTGTTCGCGAGCCCATGCGCACAGCTTTGGGCAAACTCACCGCCATCCTGCCTGCGGATGTGCAGGGCCGTGTGCAACGGCTCTCGGCGGGCATGACGGTGCGGATTCGGAAACCGGGGGCCGGCCCTGTGCCATTGAGCCGCCTCCAGCTCGCCATGGCAGATCGTCGCGTGCTGCGGATCGAGTATGCGGGTGCCTCGCGAGCAGAGCGAACGACGCGCGACATCGAACCGCTCGGTCTCGTGTTCTATCTCGATCACTGGCATCTCTTCGCCTGGTGCAGGCTGCGCGAGGAAGTGCGCGACTTCCGCGCCGATCGCATCCAGCGCTGCGAGTTGCTGGTCCACACCTGCACGCCGCGGCCGGGCTTTGACCTCACAGCGCACCTCACTTGCTGGCATTCGACCGAAGTGGCGGACATCGCCAGCCTGGAGGTCCATCCCGTGCTCGTGGAGACCATCCGGCGGCAATGGGGACCCGCCTTGCAGTCGGAAAAAACACTCAGCGGGCAAGCTGTGCTCGTCGAACTTGCTGTGCGCGAAGTCACCTATCTCGCACGCTGGCTGCTGGCCTTCGGTGACAAAGTGAAGGTCCTGGGCCCGCCGAAGCTGAAGCGTGAGATCGTGTCCGCTGCACGCAGCACACTCGCGCACCATGAAGGAGAAAAACGCACTCGCGCAAAACACTCCTGACATAAGGCTGTCAGTGGGAGGTGCCAGGATGAGAGCGTTAACTGCACAACAAACATGAACATCACTGAAATCGCCTTCACCTGCTATCCCGCCACCGACCTCGCTGCCTCGCGTGCGTTTTATGAGAACCTCATCGGCCTCAAGCCCACCCAAGTCCATCCCATGGGCGAGGACGGCGGATGGGTGGAATATGAGATCGGCCCCCACTGCTTCAGCATTGGCAAGACCGACGGCTGGCAGCCCAACCCGCAAGGTCCCTCCTGCGGTCTGGAAGTGGAGGACTTCGACAAGACGGTCGAGGAACTTCGCGCCGCTAACGTCACCATCACGATGGGACCCATGGAGACACCCGTTTGCAACATGGCCATGGTGCTCGATCCTGCCGGCAACACCCTCATCATCCACAAGCGCAAACCCGGTCATCATTAACCTTCAAATCACTTCACCACACGACCCTCATGTCAGCATCATCTTCACCCGAGCCCTTCGTTTCCTTTTCTCTCACCGTCAAACGTGGGGCCGATGCCCTGGACTTTTATACTCGCGCCTTCGGAGCCAAAGAACTGTATCGTATGAGCATGCCCAATGGTGGCGTGGCTCATGCAGAGTTCATGATCGGTAGCACACGCATCATGCTTTCGGATGAGGCACCCGCCTGGCACGCTTACGCCATGCCGGAAGGCGGTTCAGCGTCCTGTCTGTTTTCCATTCATGTGGAGGATTGTGATGCAGCACTGGCCGCAGCACTCGCTGCGGGCGCGGAGCCGTTGATGCCGCCTGCCGATCAATTCTGGGGCGCTCGCAATGCCATGGTCCGCGATCCCTTCGGTTACCGCTGGAGCTTGTTGCAGAAGCTTGAAGATGTCGCGCCTGAGGAAATCATGCGTCGCGCACGGGCCTTGTTCGGCTGATCGAATCACGGGACTCGCCGTGCGGCGGCGGTGATTTGACTTCACTTCTGCCCTCGGCGAAGACGCCGGACGCATGGAGCTGATCATCTTTGACTTGGAAACGACCGGACTCTCCCCCTACTCGGAGGAGATCATCCAGATCGCTGCCGTGAAGATGAAAAGCGGACGCATCCTGGAGGAGGAATCGTTCTCCACCTTCGTCAATCCAGGTCGTCGCATCTCATCGTTTATCACCAATTACACGGGCATCTCCAACGACCATGTGCGCCATGCGCCATCGCCGATGGAGGCGCTCGCGGCGTTCTCGCAGTTCGCTGGTCAGAGCATGCTCATCGCGCACAACGGCAAGCGCTTTGACCTTCCCTTCATTCGCGAGAGCTGCGCAAGACACGGCCTCGGCACGCGCGAAGTGGGCTTCGTGGACTCGATGGCCTTCTCCCGTAAACTCTGGGGCGGACGCGGTGGCCATGGTCTGGACGCCGTAATGAATCGTCTGCAACTGCGAGCCAACGGCCAACGCCGACACGATGCACGCGGCGATGTCGCCATCCTCGCGGAAGCCGTGAAACGCATGTGGTCAGCCCTGACCCCCGACTTCAGCGCCTGCCCCGTGGACTGCGGATCTGGCGTGCTGGCGGCGGTGTGATTTTTTACGGCCTGGGGATCTGCAAACGCCGCATGTGCGCAATGGTAACGCAGTGCACAGCTACGCCCATCGTGTGGCCCTTGGTCAGATGGCCGCAGAGAACCATCCATGCGCTCATTGTGGCATGAGGCCAGGAAGGACACGCACACGACAGAACTTTCTATTCTGTCCGGGCACGGAAAGTGAATGCTCCATCTGGCCGCCATTTCCGACGAACACCGAGGTGACGGCATCCCATGAGTGAAGATCTTCGGAGGACTCGATCACATACAGGCGTCCAATCTTCGATGGCCAGCGGAGAACCAACTCGTTACCTAAAGTTGTCTGCGAGTTTACGGAAACAATTCCAAAACGGTCATTAACAGAAAGTGGATCCGTGCCGGCAGCAAATTCATCTGCATCACTGATGCCATCGTGGTCGCTGTCAGTGGAACCGGAGGAGACGGTCAGGCTGCCAAACCGCTCCATCTCCCACCAGTCGGCAAGACCGTCGTTGTCGTTGTCGGCAATGGTAAAGGAGGCAGAGTGGATGCGGCTGACGTCAGAGCCTTTCGCTGAAATGGCGCGAATGGTGCCAGTCCAGCTCATGCGCACGATGCTGCCTGAAGTGAGCCATGGGCTAGTGAAATCGGGAGCAGAGCCGTCCACGGTGTAGTGAATCTTGGTGCTCGAATCGGCAGCGCCGATGACGACATTTACCGGCTGCGCGAAGGTGCCTCCAGAAGGTGTGAAGGTGATGGCAGGCTGCGCAGCCCAGGCGCTAACGGTGCCACTGGCGGGGCTGGAGATGATGAGTGCATCATCGACGACAGCAGGGTGTCCGCCGCGGCTGAGCGTGGTTAGCAGCCCAAGATCATAACGGCCAAAGATGAAGGTGTTGCTGTCCGAGGCCGTGATGACGAGGTCGTCGGTGACGATGGGCTGGCCGTAGAGGTAGGTGCCCGGCGGTGTGGTGTAAGTGCCAACGAGGATGCCATCGGAGGCGGAGCGTGCCTGGATGGTGTTGGAACTGATGGCGAAGACGGTGCCGCTGGAGATGGCTGGCGTGCCGGTGAACTCGCCGTTCACGGACCAGATGGTGGCCTGAGTGTCCAGATTGATGCAGACGAGGTCCTCGTCGTTGTAAGCGGCGGTGGGGCTGTCATTGACGAGATACGCACGGCGGTCTTCCAGAGCCGTGGTGCGGGCCATGTCATAGCCGGAACCACCCCAGCCGAGGGATTTGGTCCATACAACAGCCCCAGAGGCCGGGTTGTGCCGGACGAGATCGCCGTTCACGAAGGCGTAAAGTTCAGAATCGAGGAGGGAGGGAGTCCAACTGTCAGTTTGTGCCTTCGATTGGAAAAACAACTGGGAGCCGTTGTTCAGCGCAAATCCATACATGCCGCCGTAGCTGCCGCCATTGACGAAAACGCCGAGATCACTGACGGCAGGAGCCATGTAAGTCTCCCACTGGGCAGCATGTGGCGCGCTCCAGACGGTGTCGCCCGTGTCAGCACTGACGGCAATGAGCTGCGTGTCGCTGCCGTGATTGCCGCGCTGCACATAGATTCGGCCTGCGTGATAGCTAGGCGGGTTCATTGAGTAGGCACTGGCGAAACTGCGGGACCAAATCTGCGCTCCAGTGCTGGCATTCAGAGCCACGAGACGACTACCACTGTCTCTGAAAGTAACGAAGACTCTTCCTCCCGCACTGGATGGCGGCTGGAGACTGTTGCTGGAGCCTGTGGCATTGTAGGACCAGCGCTGCGCCCAGCCTGTGCGTCCGAGCGCGGAGCCTGAATAGCCGGTGTGAGCCGGGCCGTTGCCAAAGGTAGGCCAGATGCCGGTGACGACAGGTGCGATGGTGATGCTGACGGACGTGGTGGCGGTGACGCTGGAGGTGTCTGCGATGGTGTAAGTGAAGCTGGTGGTGCCGTCGGTGATGTTGGAGGGAGCGTGATAGCGGAGGGTGCCGTCGGTGTTTTGTGACACGCTGCCGAGGGAGGGCTGGGTGAAGGCAGTGATGCTCAGAACATCTCCATCCACATCGAGATCGTTCAGCAGCTCGCGCACGGGGCTGAGGATCTGACCGGGAGTGACCATTCGGGCGTCCGCGCGGGCGACTGGAGCGTCGTTGATGGGCTGCACGTTGATCATGCCGGTGGACGAGGCGGAGGTGGACTTGCCATCACTGGCAGCAAACTGGAAGGTGGTCAGCGGGCTGCCATGCTGGTTTAATGATGGCTGATAGATGACTTTGGCACCCGCATGAGTGACAAGGGCAGGCACGCTGGTGATGGCTGCACCGGGAGTGACTCCATCGGAGGTCTGATGCAGTGTGCCGAGCGTCGGCAGGGTGGAGATGACAAAGTTCAGCGTATCGTTATCGGCATCCGTGCCCTGAAGAGTGAGCACGGCCGGTGTGTCCTCCGCCGTGGTGACACTTTGAGCGAGAGCTGCGGGGGGATTGTTCATCGCATCCGGCACGTTGAAGGCGCGGATGCTGCCATTACTGGAGGCGATGTAGAGGGACTCGCCTGCGAGGCTGATATTGCCACCATAGGGTATGGTCTGGCGCAGGGCGCGGCTGGCGAGATCGAAAATGTAAGTTTTCGAGGCAGAGGCGGCGATGAGCGTGTCATTCGTGACGATGGGCTGCACGGTGAGGCCGCTGTCGCTGCCGGGGAGACTGTAGATGCCGAGGTATTCGCCGGTGAGCGCATCGTAGGAGCGGATGGCGTTCGTCGTGCTGCCCGAGATGGCGAAGACAGCCTGATGCGCAACGGCAGGCGTGCCCGTGAAGCGGCTTTTGACTTTCCAAGCGACGGCTTGGGAGGTGAGATTGACGCTGATGAGTTCTTGGTCGCCAGAAGGAATGGTGACGGAATCGTTGATCAGGAAGATACGCCCATTCATAGCAGCGGTGCTGCGGTTCATGTCATAGCCCGCCCAATTCCAGCCGAAATCGAGGGTCCAAAGATTGGCCCCTGTGCTCTTGTTGTGGCTGCGAAACTGACCTTTCACGTAAGAGTAGAGGCCACCGTTGTGCAACGTGGGGGTCCATTGATCAAACTGATCGAGAGTGGAGTTGAAGAACAACTGTGTGCCTGTGCTTGGATTGAAGCCATACAAACCGCCGTAAGTTCCTCCGTTCACAAAAGCTCCCGTGCTGTCGATCGTGGGTGCATAATAGTCTTCCCACTGAGCACCGAAGGGTGAGTTCCAGACCGTTGTGCCGTTTGTGGCATTCAGGGAATAGAACCGACTGGAGCTGTTGTTGCCATTCTGAATGTAAATGCGTCCATCAAACCAAGTCGGCGGATTCGTGGTGGTGCCTGACGTGAAATTCACCCGCCAGAGTTCTCCGCCAGTGGCGACATCCAGCGCAACCGTTGTGGGTCCGCCCAAGGTGGCATGAACGCGCCCATCGGCCACCGCGAGCTGCTTGGAGGCAGTTCCAAGACTGGTCTGCCAGCGCTGCGTAAAGGCCACAGTGCCAAGCCGAATTGGGAGGTAGCCCGCGTGTTCGGGCGAGGCACCAAACGTGGGCCAGGAGCGCCCGAGCGTGGAACTAACCGTGATGTTGACCGTTCCTGTGGCCTCCACATTGGCGGCATCCCGGATGATGTAGGTGAAGCTGTCCGTGCCGGCGGTGAAGCCGACATTCGGCTCATACTGAAGAGAGCCGTCGGCGCTTTGAGTAACCTGACCATTGGTGCCTTGGGTATAGGCCACGACGTTGAGTGTGTCACCGTCAGGATCGCGGTCGTTGGCTTGCGGACGGAAGTTCAGCAGCGATTCGCCCGGGCGGAGGGCGATGGTGTCGTTGATGGTGATCGGCGGATCGTTGACCGGGGCAATGTTGATCGTGACCGTCGCTGCCGCTGAAAAGGAAACTTGGTCATGCGCGGTAAAGGTAAAGGAACCGACCCCACTGCCAAAAGCGTTGAGTGGTGCCTGATAGATTACACGACCGTTGGTGTTGAGCACCTGAGTGGGAACGAGCGTGATGGCAGCGCCTTTTGTGCTGCCATCGGTCGTTTGATAAAGCGTGCCCTGGGCGGGGAGGCTGCGGATGACATAGCCAAGCGATTCGCCATTCCCATCGGTGCCTTCGAGCGTCACGGCCACTTCGGCTTCCTCTGGAATGCCTACTTGAGCCGGGAGTGCTACTGGAACTTGATTGGAAGGCACCGTGCGGCCAAAAACTCGCACTTTGTTGTCCGAGCAGGCGAGGTAGAGCAGATCGTCAGCGATGGCGATCTGGCTGCCGAAGTTCAGCGTCTGCAAAAGAGCCCGCGTCGCGAGATTGAAGATGTAGGTCTTGGTGGCAGAGCCGATAAAGAGCAGATCACTGCTGACCACCGGGGCACCATTCAGGCTACTTTCGCCCGTGGCAGTGAAGTCAGCGATCCAGGCTCCGGTGGAGCTGTTCCATGCTTTCACGAGGCCGCCGTGACAAGCATACACAATGCCGTTGGAGATGGCTGGTGTGCCGGTGAAATTGCCCCTAACACGCCAGGCCACGGTCTGGCTTTGGAGATCAATGCAGATGAGTTCAACGCCTGCGGTCGAATCATTGGTGACATAGGCTCTTCCAGAGTCGCAGCAGATGGTGCGGTAGATGCTCGCGTAATTCCATGTGAGGTTCAAAGACCACTGCACCGCGCCAGTCTCAGGATGGTGATTGCGGAATATGCCATTCACAAAGGTATAAACCTTGCCGTCATGAATGGCCGGGGTCCACTGATCCTCCTGCTCCAGGCTGAGGAAGAATTTCTGAGTGCCTGTGAGGTGGTTGAAGCCGTAAATCCCGCCATAGGTGCCGCCATTCACATACACTCCAAGATCGGAGACCGCTGGTGAAAAGTATCTCTCCCACTGTGCCTCATGCGGCGTGCTCCACTTCACACTTCCATCGCTGGCGTTCAGCGCCCAGAGCTGGGTGTCTGAGCTATGGTTGCCTCGTTGAGTGTAAACGACGCCTTTGTGATGGCTGGGCGGGTTCATGGAGTTTCCAGGCTGAAACTGCGTGCGCCAGACCTCGCCACCTGTCACGGCATCAAGGGCCACAGCGTGCATGTAGTTGTTCCAGTTTCCGATCGGCGTCACATAAACATTGCCACCGCCGACGGCCAATGGGTTGATCGCATTCGGGAAGGCATACTCCCAACGTTGCACCCATGTTTGAGTGCCCAAGGCCCCTGGATAGCGTCCGGGATGATCCGGGCCATTACCGAATTGCGACCATTCCGCTCCGTAAGACGCGCTCACGAGCACCTGCACTGTGGCAGAAGAACTGGCTCCTGAACCATCTTGAAGTGTGTATTGAAAGCTGTCCTCCCCCTCGTTGAAATCACCCTGCGGCACGTAGCGCAGGCTGCCATCGCCATTTTGTGTCAAAACGCCCTTGGTCGGCTGGGTGTAGGCAGTAATCACCAGCACCTCGCCATCTGCGTCCTTGTCATTCGCTGTGGGTGAATAGGCGGCGAGAATACTGCCAGCGCGGAGATACACCGTATCGTTCACGGCGACCGGGGCGTCATTGACGTTGGTGACGTTCACGGTGGCCGTGGCCTCGGCAGAGCTGACCATGCCGTCGTTCACCTTGAACTTGAAGGTGGTGTAGGGGCTGCCGAATCCATCCGCAGCGGGCCGATAGATAACCTTTCGCTGCGGATTACGCACAATGACGGGCACGAGCGTGATCGGATCGCCGATCTGCACGCCATCGGTTGTCTGGTAGAGGGTGCCCTTGGTCGGTAGTGAGGTGATGAGGCCGGTGAGCGAGTCGCCATCCGCGTCCGTTCCCGGCAGGGTGATGGTCACGGTCTGGTCCTCGGTGCAGGTGGTGGTCAAAGCAGTGGCCACGGGAGCAGCGTTACCAGCGAGCACCGCGTAGCAGCGCAGGATGCCGTCCGTGCCTGCGAGTAACAGATAGCCATTGCTGAGGCTGGGAATGCCTCCGGCAGCGATGGTCTGGATTTTGGTGCCGGTGGTCAGCGTGTGAATGGCCGTGCTAGTGGATGAGGAGGCGATCAGCACGTCATTGGTGATGATCGGCTGATAAAGGCCGGTGGTGCCAATGCCGGTAGTGTAGGACTGCTGGAGAGTGCCGGTAGTGATGTCATAGGCTCGGACGGAGCCTGTGGTGTCATGGCAATAAACGCTGCCACCTGCCACAGAGGGCGTTCCGGTGAAGCCGACGGAGGCAACACGCCATCTCACCGTTTGAGTCCCCAAATCGACTGAGACCAACTCCGAAGGAGACACGGCGCTGTTCACCACAAACGCCGCGCCAGAAGCCATCGTAGCCACCCGGCCTGAGCCTGAAGCTCCTACTGTGACTGTCCAATTGATGGCACCAGTCGTGGGATGATGCTGGCGCAGCTTGCCAGCCACATAGGAGTAGGGATTGCCGTTGTAGAATGTGGGTGTCCAAGAGTCGTATTGATCGAGAGAGGCAAAGAATAACTGACTGCCCGTTGAGCGGTTGTAGCCGTAGATGCCTCCGTAGTAACCTCCATTCACATACACCGCGTCATCGGTTACCGTTGGTGGAAGATATCGCTCCCATTGAGCGCTAAAAGGGGTGCTCCAGCGTGTGCTGCCGTCGGCCGTGTTCAGCGCCCAGAGCTGGCTGTCGCTGCTGTGATTACCGCGCTGGACATACACAGTGCTGCTATGAAAGGCTGGGCCGTTAAGCGACCGTGCCTGCACCGGCCACACCTTTTTCCATGCCAGCGTGCCCGTGGCGAGATCCACGGCGCTGAGCTGCGTCTCATTGAAGTAAATGTCCGGTGTCGCAAACACCTTTCCCTCGGCGATGGAGACCTGATTCAAAGGCTGCGGCGAAACCTGCAGCGACCATCCCAGCGACAGCGTCTGCCCATTCAGCGTGCCAGGATAATAGCCGGTATGCGCAGCATCCCGACCCATCATCGGCCATGGGCCGGCGGAAAGAAGACCAACAGCAACATTCACCGTGGCGGTAGAGGTGCCGCCCGCGCCGTCGCTGATGGTGTAGGTGAAGGAATCCTCGCCAATGGTGAAATTCACGTTCGGCGTAAAGCGCAGCGTGCCGTCGCCATTGCTAGCCACAGTGCCTTTCTGGCCCTGGGTGAAGGAACTGATCGTCAACGGCTGCCCGTCTGGCTCCAGATCATTCAGCAGCACCGAGATCGGTGTGATAACCGCACCCGGCAGACCGGAGGCACTGTCGTTGAAGGCCACCGGAACGTCATTCACCGCAGTGACATTGAGTGTGACGGTGGAAGCCGTGGACTGGGACCGCTTGTCCTGCATGATGAACTGGAAGGAGGCATACGAGGTGCCGTTTGCGTTCGGTGGCGGCACATAGACGAGCTTCTTCGCGGTGTTGGAGACGGTGGCAGGAGCGCCCGTGATCCGCTCTCCCAAATTGATGCCATCCGTGGTCTGGTAAAGGCTGCCAAGAGCCGGGAGCGTTATGATTTTTGCGGTGAGTGCATGGCCCTCAGCATCGCTGCCCGTCAAGGTGATCACGGATTGGGTGTCCTCGTTCAGTGTCACCGTCTGCGCATCTGCCACAGGCGGTGTGTTCGGCGTCGCCTGCACTATCATCGTCACAGGCACAGTCACGACGGGATTCGCAGGGTCATTCGAGCTGATGTCAATCTGCCCAATGTAACTTCCCGCTATTTTTTCCGTCGCGTCAAAGGTCGCCGTGAGCGTGGCGGACTGCCCCGGTGCCAGCGAAGCACCTTCGGGGGCTACCGCCAGCCAGTCGAGGCTAGCGTCCATGACACGGATGTCATCCCACCAAGCCTCCGAGTCCGTGCTGAAATTGTAGAGCCACAACTGCGATACCTCGTCCACCCATGCCGCATTGCGGAAGGGGATGCTCGCCTTTACCAGGGTGCCATTGACGTAATAGTCGAAGTTTTTCGCCGTCCAGTCCAGGTCACGAAACTCCACTTTATACCAGACATTGGCCTGGTAACTGAAGGTCTCGTCACCACCTACATCGCCATTCACATAGAATTTCCCGGAGCCTCGGGCGAAAAACCAGATCAGGTCATCACCGTAGGTCCCGTCCGTGAGAACAAAATAGCCATCGTGCGTCGTCGTGGAGCCGGAGCGCACCCAGAACGAAATATTTTGGGGCTTAGCTCCGGCAGCGAAATCGCGGTTGATGCCGTGGAAGTGCTCAGTGCCGCCCTGGTAGTTGTAGTGGAAACTCTTCGTGCCTGCGGCAGCCGTGCTGGAGACGATCTCCCGTGTGCCTGCTCCCGAACCACTCGTCCAGCCAGTGAGTGAGCCACTTTCGAAACTGTCCAGGAACGGCAGCGTAGTCGATCCCGACGCCGCACGCAGCAACCCTTTCAGTCCGGTGGAAGTCACCTCAGGAGCAGCATCCGCAGCACCCGTCACTGCCGAAGGCGCGATCCTGGGCGTCAGTTCCACAGAAAGCGTGCTCGCAGGAGGCGAGGTATTCACCGTGAAGGTCAACGGCTGATCGCCGTCATTCGTTACCGTCAACGTCTGCGTCGTCACCGCGTCCTCATACTGCGTAGAGGTGAGCGTGGCGGGCGTCACCTGCACCCGTGAACGTCCGAGGGAAAAATTCACCGCCGCAGCGCTCGGCGGCACCGTTACCGAGGTAGGTGTGGACGAATTGTAACCCGCCGCCGTGGCCCGGATCTGATAGACGCCATCTGTGAGGTTCAGCGTGTAGGCACCACTTGCATTCGTCGTCACGCTGCCGCTGGAGGAGCCGGTGTAGGTGACCAAGGCCCCGCTGATGGCAGTTCCACCCGTCGTGGCTGTCACCAGACCCGTGACCGTGCTGCTCGTAAGCACCGTCATCTGTGCATCCGTCGTCCAAGAACCGCCGCCAACATCCGTGGTGACCAGTTTGACGGTGAAAGGATGCGGAGTCGCCGTATCGGCGGCGATGCGAATGAGAAACGGCGTCGCCCCGGTGCTAACCGTGCCGTTCACTGGGATGTCCCCCCAACTCTTGCTACCCTGGAGCACCGTCACTTTGCTCCCGGCGGAGGTCACCGTCATCGTGGTGGACGCTCCCAAGGCGGGCTGCGCTCCCACGTTCTTCAAAGTCACCGCCAGAGTGATGTCCTCGCCCGGATTGAGGATGCCGTTGCCGTTCCCGACAGAACCCTGCTGGCCGTCATCGGATGGCATGATTGCATTCAGCGTCAAGTAGGGCTCGGTGGCGATGATGAGCGAGCGCGCCACGTTCATGCGTCCATTTTTGAGCACCTTGCCGTTCATCCCCGCCACGCCGTCCACATTGTTCAGCACCGCGCTTTTGATATCTGCCCAGTTCATGGCCGGACGGGCAGCCTTGATCAAAGCACAGGCACCTGCCACATGCGGGCAGGCCATCGACGTCCCGCTTAGCGAGCGGTAGCCACTGCCCGGACTCGTCGAGTAAATGCTCACCCCCGGCGCGGCCAGATCCACCGTCGTGGCTCCATAGTTGGTGAAAGAGGCCAGCACATCGTTGTGATCACTCGCTGCCACGGAGATGATGTTCGCCGAATCGTAAGATGCGGGATAAGACGGCGACAGATCCGTGTCGATCCCGTCATTGCCCGCCGCAGCCACGAACAGCAGGCCTGCCGCGCCTGCCGCGTCGATGGCATCTTTCAGCGTCTGCGAGTAACCGCCGCCACCCCAGCTATTCGAAGTCATCGTTGCCTGGTTCGCCGTCGCGTAGAGCACCGCCTCGATCGCGTCAGAGGTAGTGCCGCCGCCGCTGCCGGAGAGAAATTTTAGCGCCATCAGCCGCACGGTGTGGCACACGCCCACAACGCCCGTGCCATTATCCCCCACCGCACCAATGGTGCCCGCACAATGTGTCCCGTGGTAGTGATCGTCTGCCGGATCATTGTCGTTCGCCACAAAGTCCCAGCCGCGAGTGTCATCCACATAGCCGTTTCCATCATCATCCAGCCCGTTCGCCGGGATTTCCCCCGCATTCGTCCACATGTTCGCCATCAGGTCTGGGTGCGTGTAATCGATCCCCGTGTCGATCACTCCCACCACCACCGAGGAGGCACCGCGAGCCACCTCCCAGGCTTCCGGGGCGTCAATGTCCGCATCCCCCGTGCCGCCAGTCTGTCCGGTGTTGTGCAAGCCCCACAGGGATGAAAACGACGGATCACTTGGCGTCAGCAGCGCAAAAACCACATAGTCCGGCTCCACCACCTTCATCACCGGGGCATTCTGACGAAACTCTGACAGTCGGTTATCGAAAACATCCAGTTCCAAGCTTCCCGTCTCCACCAGATAAACTTGAGAACCAGGAAGATGGCGCCTCACCTTCCCCCCCAGGCGATCCAATGTCTCAACAAGCTCCTTCTCCTTCGCCTCCGGCCTCAGAGTCACCAAGAAATGATCTGCCACCATCACCAGTCTTTCGCGCATGACGTCCTTCCCCGTCGTGGCGTCTCTTGACCACCTCTCTTCTACCCTTAGATGGCGATACTTAAATCCCTCCACCTCCAATACTCGCTTTTTGGTGAAATTGCCCTTCTCGTCTGGCCGCGTCGCTCGTTCTTGTAGCGTTCGGGTTTTACTCAGAAACATCTCCCTTTCGCTCGTTGCGGTCAGATCTCTGTTCTTGGCAGGTGCGATATAAGGTGCAGGCTTCCCAACCGCTTGTGGGTCAGCTTCACGCATCCCAAAAACTGGCGGCGCTTTCGTCAGCGCGGGAACAACCGGCTTCACGGTTTTCACCCCCTCAGTTGCATTAAGAATCTTTTTAGATTCATCCTTCAATGCCACATCGCTAGCCGCCCGGAAGCCGAACCAACAACCGGCAGCAAGCAGAATCACGATAGCAATTGTGGAATGAATCTTTTTCATGATAAAGACCATTCTACTACACCATCAATAGTGTTCGCAATAGTTTAACCTCAGCTATTGAGAGAGCAAATTTGCCACCATGGAATAAGGCTTAAATCTGAAAAATTAAGATTCGATTGCCTTAAATATCCACCAAACGTCTAATCCAGTGATTCCAGGATGCAGTAAAGCCCTGCTTCTCGTCATAGCTGACTACCCACAGTAAAATTAGGGCCTTTTGATGCTCAGCCGCCGGAAAAGCTTTGTCTCACCGCTGGGAGGCGGGGTGTCGAACCACTGCGCCAGATCCAGTGACCATTGCGGCGTGATGGTGATGTCGGTAGCGGCAGGGTTCGGTGTGTAGTCGAGCGTGCCGTTGGAGAGTAGTCGTGGCAGCGGGGCTGTATTTGGCAGGGTTGGATGGCCGCTGAGCGCGTATTCGAGGAGATTCTTCAGGCCATCGCCATCGGGGTCAGCATCGTCAGCGCGATGGGCGCTGTTTTGATGCGAGCCAAAGTGCGTCACGCGCCACTGCTGGATTGGCGTGTAAGCGCTGGTGACGGGCACCGCAGGAGAGTAGTCCTCGGCGTATCGTTGATCGATCACATAGGCACTGAGTTGGTAGCTGCCGGTTGCTGGTGGTGTCCAGTCGATGGAGAAGGGCGCAGTGGTATCCGTGCCGAGCAGGACGTTGTTCGCGTAGAAGCGGACGGTATCGAGAGGATTGTTCCCCGCTACGACGTGCGCGAGCAGAGTGACTGGCGTGTCAGGCGCTACCGTGGCACCGGACGCGGGCGACATCAGCACGATGGATGGCGGGATGACGAGATCGAAATCGACCGCTGTCGAGTCGGCGAATGTTCCGTTCTCATCGAAGGCGCGGGCGACGAGAAAGTGGTTCCCGTAGTTGGTGCCCACAGTCCAGTCATACTCATACGGAGCGGTGGTGTCCTGGGCGACGAGGGCACCATCCAAGCGAAACTCGACGCGTTGGATGCCGAGTCCTCCGGTGTGCAACGCGCTGGCAGCAAATCGCACGGTGGTGAATGAGGGTGCCTGCTGCGTGCCAGGAAATCGCGGTGAGGTGACAACGACCACCGGCGAGTTAGGAGCGCCTACGGTGACGATGTTGACCTTGTTAAACTCATACTGGTTCATCGTGCCGGTGGACGAGGTTGCGATGGCATACAACCGGTGGTCGCCCAAACTCAATGGCGGTGAAGTGATGCTGAAGGGCGCTGTCGTATCTTCGCCAAGAAGAGTTTCACCATCGTAAAACTGCACGCGGGTGATCGTTGCGAAGTTCACGCTCGCATCCGCAGTAAGTGTCGGCGTGGCAGGAGCGGTGAGAATGCTGCCGCTCGCGGGCGAAGTGAGCGTGACATTCGGAATCGCCGGGCCGGTGACATGCACGATGATGGCGGCATCCTGCGTGCGACCCAGCGCATCCACGGCGCGGGCGCGGAGTTCCCATTGGCGAATGGAGGTCGGCGTGAAATCGGCGGTGAAGGGCGCAGCGGTGGCGCTGCTGACGACGCTGTTGTTCGCGTAGAAGTCGATGCGTGTGATGCTGCTGCCCGGCGCGGTGGCGCTGGCGGTGATCGGGATGGTGGCGGGGAATGGAAACGAGGCGTTCGGTGCAGGCGAGTCGATGCTGACGCTCATCGAAGGCAGCGAGATGATTTCAAAGGTCGTGGAAGAATCGGCGCTGCCGCCATTCGTCTCAAAGGCCCGCGCCGTGAGCGTGTGGGTGCCTGCGGCCCAGCGTGAGGAGATGAGCCAGTCATCCTCAAACGGCGCGGTCGTGTCCTCGCCTACTGGCGTGCCATCGGCATAAAAAACGACGCTGGTGATGCTGCTGCCGGGCGCGGAGGCATTCGCGGTCATGTGCAGCACCGCGCCGTTGGTTGTTTGCTGGCCAGTCGTCGGTGCGGTGAGTGTCACACTGGGCGGCGTCGGCGTTTGCACATTCACCTCGAGTGTTTGGACGGTGTAGCCGCCGTTGTTGTCCCAGGCCCAGATTTCATAGCCGTGCGTGCCGTGGAGTAAACCAGTGATGGTGTGCGAATACGGCGGCACGGTGTCCTCATGCAGCGGCTGATAGCTCTGCGTAAAAACAACGCGCGTGATGGTGCTGCTGCCTTC
>CAUJJC010000353.1 GCA_963204975.1 Verrucomicrobiota bacterium
AACCATGAACTCCTCTCACGACGCTATCGTTGTCGGATCGTCGCCCCGTGACTGTGCGGTGGCAGCGCCCTCGCTTTACCAGAAGGTGCTGCTGAGCGCCCTTCAGCCTATGAAAGGCGGACGATTGAACCTGCATCTGCCTGATGATCAGACCCTCGTGATCGGTGGTGATGCCGATGGGCCTCACGCGTCGTTGGTTGTGAAAGACGTGGCCTTTTTCCGCAAGTGCGTGCTCTTCGGCAATGTGGGTTTCGGCGAGGCCTACATGGATGGAGATTGGGAAACGCCGGACCTTCGTGCCGTGATCGAGTGGTTCATCCACAACCTGCGTCGCGATCCTACGCTGCGCGGTTCCTCGCAGCGCATTCGGGGACTCGGATGGCTGAAGCTCGCCAACCGTGCCTTCCATCTGCTGCGACCGAATTCACTGACGAACAGCCGACGCAACATCGCGGAGCACTATGATCTGGGGAACGACTTCTACCGGCTGTGGCTAGATCCCACAATGACCTACTCGGCGGCGAAGTTCGAGAGCGCGGATCAGACGCTCGAACAAGCCCAGCGCTCCAAGTATGATGCCCTCTGCCAGAAGTTGAAACTCAAGCCCGGTGATCGTGTGCTGGAGATCGGCTGCGGCTGGGGTGGGTTCAGCCTTCATGCGGCGACGAACTACGGCTGCCACGTCACGGGCGTCACCATCTCCCAAGCGCAATACGAGGAGGCCTGCCGTCGTGTGCGCGATGCCGGGCTGTGCGACAAGATCGACATCCGCCTGCAAGACTACCGGAAGATTGAAGGGCAGTTCGACAAGATCGCGAGCATCGAAATGCTTGAGGCCGTGGGCGACAAGTATCTCGAAACCTACTTCGCCAAGTGCGACGAACTGCTCGCGCCCCATGGCATGCTGGCCTTCCAGGTGATCACGGTGCCTGACAATGAGTTCGATGATCTGCGCAAGGGCACCGACTGGATTCAGAAGCATATCTTCCCAGGCTCGCTGCTGTTGAGCGTGGCCCGCCTGAATCAGGCGATCAACCGAACGGGGCATCTCTACCTGCACAGCTTTGAAGACATGGCTAGTGGCTACGCCAGAACGCTGCGCGAGTGGTGGATCACCTTCAATGCCAAGCTCGATGAGGTGCGCCTGCTCGGCTTTGATGATCGCTTTATCCGCAAGTGGAACTACTACCTCCGCTACTGCGAGGCCGCCTTTGCCACGCGCAACATCAGCGTTGTGCAAGCCTGCTACACCAAGCCACTGAATGGCTCCCTGCATCGCGAGGACGGCGTGTCATGATCCTGACCCTGCGCATCTTCTTTGCCATCGTGCTGCTCTCGATGCTCGCCGTCACAGGGTGGGCATCGTTTGAGTGCGCGATCTGGAACACACCGCGTGCGGTGGCCACGCATCCGTGGTTCATCGCCACCTTGTTCGACACGTATTGGGCGTTCCTCACATTCTATTGCTGGCTGGCTTACAAGGAGCGTTCGTGGGTTGCCAAGATCGCGTGGCTGATCGCCATTCTGCTGCTCGGAAACATCGCGATGGCGATCTACATGCTGATTCAGCTCTTCCGCGTGCCGCTGACCGCGAAGATGGAAGACGTGCTGCTGCGCAGGCCATGAGCATCACGGAAGCCATCATCGTCGCGGCGTGGATCATCAGCACGATCTTCAGCCTTACCTGGCTGCTCAGTCTGAAGCTGAACAACTTCTCCTTCGTGGACATTGCATGGGCCTATGGACTGGCAGTCATCGCCCCGTTGTATGCCTGGGGCGGAGCCGGGCATGGAATGAGACAATCCATCGCCCTCTCCATCGCGTGCATCTGGAGCCTGCGTCTCGGCACTTATCTCCTGCTGCGCATCAAGAGGCATCATCCTCACGAGGATGTGCGCTACACGGTGCTGCGGGAGAAGTGGAAGGACAGCCTGGCGAAAAACTTCTTCTGGTTCTTCCAGGCACAGGCTCTGCTCATCCTGCTGCTCTCAGCACCCATCTTGCTGGCTTGCTGGAATCCAGGGCCTCAGCTGGCCGTGATCGAGATCATCGGTGTCGTCGTCTGGGCGATAGGCATCGTGGGTGAGGCGATCAGCGATGCGCAAATGAATGCCTTCAAGAGCGATGCAACCAACAAGGGCAAGGTCTGCCAGGTTGGTCTCTGGCGATACTCGCGTCATCCGAATTACTTCTTCGAGTTCGTCGTATGGCTCGGCTTCTGGCTCTTCGCTTGCGGTTCGCCGTGGGGCTGGGTCACCGTGTATGCACCGGCTCTCATCTTGTATTTCCTGCTGCGCGTTACCGGCATCCCACTCACCGAAGAATGCGCCGTGAAGAGCAAGGGCGATACCTATCGCGAGTATCAGCGCACCACGAGTGCGTTCGTGCCCTGGCTTCCGAAAAAATGAATCCACAGGAAACTGAGAAACGAATCTCCCCGAACGCATGAGCACGATCAACGCCCTCCTTGCCAAAGACATCCTCCCCGATGCGATGATCCGCATGGGCATTCGGCATCGTCTCGCGGAAACGCTGCGCGAGAACAAGCAGCCCACCATCGAGGATCAGCGCGCGGCTTTGCTGAAGCATGTCGAGGGACTCAAGAAAATGCCCGTCGCCATCGCGACCGATGAGGCGAACGAGCAGCACTACGAGGTGCCCACACGCTTCTACCAGCTCGTGCTGGGCAAGCATTTGAAATACTCTTCCGGCTACTGGCCGAGCGAGGACTCGACCTTCGATGAATCCGAAGCCGCGATGCTGAAGCTCACCTGCGAGCGAGCGGAGTTGAAGGATGGCCAGCGCATTCTGGAACTCGGCTGCGGCTGGGGCTCGCTGTCGCTGTGGATGGCAGCGCACTATCCGAACGCACAGATCACCAGTGTCTCGAACTCGCGCACGCAGAAGCAGTTCATCGACGCCGAAGCGAAGAAGCGCGGGCTGACGAACCTCACGATCATCACCGCGAACATGATTCACTTCGAAGGCGTCGGCGAAGGTGTCTTCGACCGCTGTGTGTCGGTGGAGATGTTTGAGCACATGAAGAACTACCAGGAACTGCTGCGTCGCGTGAGCACCTGGCTGAAGCCCGGCGGCAAGCTCTTCGTTCACATCTTCACGCACCGCGAATACGCCTATCACTACGAGGTGCGCAGCGATGACGACTGGATGGCGAAGTATTTCTTCACCGGCGGTCAGATGCCCAGCGATGACTTGCTGCTCTACTTCCAGGATCATCTCAAAATCGAAGACCACTGGTGTGTGAGCGGCATGCATTACTCGAAGACGAGCGAGGCCTGGCTGGCGAACATGGACGCGAACAAGGCGGAGATCCTGCCCTTGTTCGCCGAGACCTACGGCAAGGAAAACGTCACGCGCTGGTGGGTGTGGTGGCGGCTATTCTTCCTCGCCTGCGCCGAGCTGTGGGGCTATCGCGATGGCGAGGAGTGGATCGTTTCTCACTATCGCTTCGCGAAGCCATGACGCGTCTCATTGCTATCGTTTTGGGTTTGATGACGCTCTCAGCGCAGGCTCAGAGCGTGGCAGAATTGATCGCGAGCGGTGATGCTCTGGATGCTCAGTTGAAGAGCGAGGAGGCGCTGGCGTTCTACTTGAAGGCGGAGCCTCTGGCCAAGAATGATGCATCGCTGCTGATCAAGATCGCCAAGCAATACGGCGAGTCGATGACCGCGATCAAAGATGATGAGGCCCGACGCAAGGCTGGCGAGCATGCGCTCAGCTTCGCGCAGCGCGCCGTGAAAGCCTCGCCAGCCATGTGCGATGCGCATTTGGCTGTCGCTATCTGTTATGGAAGGCTGCTTGATCTGGTGCCCGCGAGAACTCGTGTGGAGTATTCCCGGCTCGTGAAGCAAAGCGCCGAGCAAGCCGTGAAGCTCGACCCTCGCAGCGACTATGCCTGGCACATGCTCGGGCGCTGGCATCAGGCGGTCGCCACCATGAGCGGCGTGACCAAAACGCTGGTGAAGATCATCTACGGCGGTCTGCCCGCTGCCTCGCTTGACGACGCCATGAAGTGTTTTCAAAAGGCCATCGAGTTAAAGCACGACCGCGTCGCCCATCACATCGAGCTGGGCCGCACCCTCGCCTTTGCCGACAAAAACCCCCAAGCCCGGCAAAGCATCGAACGCGGTCTCTCCCTTCCCAACCGCGAACGCGACGACCCCGAGACCAAGGCCCGCGGCCGCGAGGCGCTGGCGGAGTTGTGAGTGAGGCGCTCTGGCCCACCGGAACGGTTTTCTGCCGCCGTCGATAGACGATTGCATTCTATGCCGATGTGGGTTCAGCGTTTCTTCAAGGTGATGGTTATACGCGGCAGGCACTTTTCGTCGGTCTTCACGCTTTGCCCGATGATCTCACTCAGCCCGATTGTAACGTCTTCATAGCCCGCCTTGGTGATTGTCAGCTTGCCCCGGACTCCTTGGGTCTGCCCCTTGACTGATTCGAAAGCGAAACCTCCATAGTAGTAAACAAGGGTGTGGCCAGCCAAGTTTGTGGCCGAGGGCGCGAAGAGCTGCGCATACCTCTTTAGTTCCTGGTCTTTCTCCACCTCGTCTGCCCCAGCATCTGAGAGGAAGACCTTTGCGCCTTCAACGAAGGTGCCCGAGTCTCTTTCCTGCACCTCTACGATCACGGAGAATATTCCGCGCCCGTCACCAGTGATGGATGTCCATCCCGGTGTTACCAGCGCTATCAAGACGCAACTGACGAGGGCAAATGGCAGCGAGAGATTCTTCATGAGCTCGGGTGTTGGGGTTAGCTTGTTAGATGAACAAACAGATTGCAAACGAGCCCATGGGTTTGACAGCCGCAACATCGCCATCGCCTGGCGTCCTTCGCCTCAAGCCTGCCGCTTCATGGCTACAAAGCTGAGCAGGGAGGCGAGGCCCGTGAAGGCGGTGGGGACAGGGAAGAAGTAGAGCGCGCTGAGGAGGGAGAAGCAGCCGAGGGCGAGGGCGGTGAGGAGGGTGATCTGGCGTGTGGCTTGGCTGGTGGGGGCGCTGGAGACGATGAAAAGCAAGGCACCGCACAGGGCTAGGAGGAGGCTGGTGCAGAGGTTGTTGCCGTCGAGGATCTGCATGTAGCTGCGCGCAGGGCCGACGGGCATGGGCACGAGGGTGCGTTTCATCTGGGCGATGGTCTCGTGCATGGCGGTCTGCTCGGCAGGCACTTCCATGAAAGTGCCGATGGTGTGGCCGAGGCAGGTGATGAAGGCGAGAACAGCGGCGATTCGGAGGAGGAGGCGAGAGGACATGACGAATGAGAAGTCGATTGGCGTTGGGATTGTCAACCGATGCACTTAGCTACCCGATTGAGTGGGAAGGGAGGGATCACTCAAATTGCTTCAAAAATTGCAGGGTCTCATCGAGAGAGATTTGGCCTCCGGGGGAGTGGGGGAAGTAATCGAAGGCGTGAACGGCCCAGGGGAGTTCGATAAAGGTGCAGCGGTCAGCGATGCCGACTTTGTCGAACTTGGCTTTGTAGCGGATGCTTTGCTCGACCCAGACGAGGGCGTCGCGACGTCCGTGGATGAGGAGGGTGGGGACGGTCTTGGCGTTGACGAAGTTGATGGCGGAGGCGCTGCGGTAGGTATCGGGAGCATCTTCGGGATCGCCGCCGAGGTAGTTGCGCAGGAGTTTGAGGGCCTGGATGATGTCGTCTTCGGTGGACCAGGTGTGGGCGAATTCGAGGTCCATGGGAGAGTAGAAGGCGATGCAGCCTTTCGCCTTGATGTCGGGCATGGTGGTGGCGCAGGCGGTGGCAATTTGGCCTCCCGCGGACCGACCCATGAGGATGAGGCGCTCGGGGTCGATGTTGAGTTCAGCAGCATGTTCGGTCACCCATTTGACGGCGTTGCGAACGTCTTCCTTTTGCGCTGGCCACTTGTGCTCGGGAGCGAGGTGGTAGCGCATGGAGACGATGGCGAAGCCGTGGGAGGCGAGGTGCTTGTGCCAGTTGGAAAACTCATCGGGATCGCCGCGATCCCAGCCGCCGGAGTGGAGGTAGAGAATCCAGGGGGTGGGCTTGGTGGTGGTATCGGCGGGGCGGTAGATGAGGGCGTCGAGGGCGTCTTTGTGGCTGCGCCAGTAAGTCTTGCGCTGGAGCGGGGCGACGGCTGGCGGGCCATCGAAGGACCAGAGGCGGCTCCAACTGAAATGGCGGTCGAGCTTGGAGGCCTGCCAGGAGGGGATGAGGGATGCTGCGGCGACGAGGAGGCCCAGCGTCATAGGCAGCCAGCGAATGGTGCCGCGCACGAGGAGGCCGCCAATCAAGGTGCTGAGTAGGGCGGGAAAGATGAGCCAGTGCCCGAATTCGAGCATGGCGATGGAGACCTTCCAATGCCAGGGCTGTGACGGTGTCATCCAGGCCCGCACGAGAAGTGCGGACAGTATCATCTGAAGGACGATGATGATGGAGCGGACCATGAAGGGTGGCCTGAGTGAGCGGGGAACGAGTGGCCTCGTGCGTGCCCGGTTGCCAGTGTTTTCTCTCGTGGCGTTTCATGGATAGGGGAAGGCTGATGGATCGGCGCAAGGGCGGGCGCTCTGGGGCGTTTAGACGCGCCTATGCTCTCTCGTATCTGCTTTGCTCTGATAGTTCTAGGTGGTCTGATCCGCGTTCATGCGGAGGTGCGGCTCCCGGCTTTGTTCTCCGATCATGCGGTGCTCCAGCGGGAGGCGGAGGTGCCGGTGTGGGGCTGGGCAGCGGCGGGCGAGGAGGTGAAGGTGAGCGTGGCCGGGCAATCGGCGAGCGCGAAGGCCGGAGCGGATGGTCGCTGGCTGGTGAAGCTCAAAGGCCTGGCCGCAGGCGGGCCGCATACGCTGACGGTGCAGGGCAGCACGACGATTGAGGTGAAGGATGTGCTGGTGGGCGAGGTGTGGCTGGGCTCGGGCCAGTCGAACATGGCGATGACGGTGAGCCGCTCGAAGGACTTTGAGGCCGAGAAGGCCAAGTCGGACCTGCCAGCGGTGCGGATGTTCACGGTGCGGAGTGCGAATGCTCCCACTCCTGCGCCAGACGTTCAGGGCCAGTGGGAGGTGTGCTCGCCGGAGACGGTGGGGGGCTTCAGTGCGACGATGTTCTTCACGGCTCGTGAACTGCACCGCGAGCTGAAGGTGCCCTTCGGGTTGATCAACTCCTCCGTGGGGGGCACACCCATCGAATCATGGATTGATGCCAGGGCGCAACACGCGAAGCCGGAACTGAAGGGATTCTTCGAGGCTAAGGACGGGCAGGTCTTTGATGAAGCACAGGCCAAGGCTGACTACGCGAAGCAGGTGGCAGCCTGGACGGCGGCGGTGAAAAAGGCTCGGGCGGCGGGACAGACGTTGCCTCGTAAGCCGCGCGACCCCATCGCCTTGCGGAAGACGAAGAGCAACGTGGGCGGCCTTTTCAATGGCAAGATCAACGGCCTCATTCCCTACGCGATCCGTGGTGCTCTGTGGTATCAAGGCGAGGCCAACTCGCAGCCGGAGAAGGCGCGTTACTACCGGCATCAACTGACCCTGCTGGTGGAGGACTGGCGGAAGCGCTGGGGCTATGAGTTCCCCTTCGCCTGGGTGCAATTGCCGAATTACGCTAGCCGTGGCGATGCCTGGTGCGAGGTGCGCGAAGGGATGTTTCAGACGCTGAGCCTGCCGCACACCGGCATGGCGGTGACAACGGACATCGGCGAGGAAAAAGACATTCATCCGAAGAACAAACAAGAAGTGGGGCGTCGGCTGTCGATGTGGGCGCTGGGTGCCGTCTATGGCAAGCCGGTGGCCGTGAGCGGACCACGCTTCGCTGGCCATGAAGTGAAGGGGGCCGAGGTGCATCTGCGCTTCACGCACACGGATGGCGGGCTCGTGTTCAAGGGCGAGCCAAAGGGCTTCGTTGTCGCTGGGAAAGATCGGAAGTGGCAGGAGGCGACGGCGCGGATTGAGGGCGAGCAGGTGATCGTGGCGAGTGCAGCCGTGACCAACCCCGTGGCAGTGCGTTGCGCCTGGGCAGAGATGCCACCCTCCACCTTGTGGAATGCAGCAGGCCTGCCCGCCTCGCCCTTCCGCACTGACTCCTGGCCGCTCAACTACACCACCGATACGAAGACGGCAGCCACTCGAGGACCGCGAACGATCAAGGTGGCTTGCGTGGGCGATAGCATCACGGCAGGCGTTGGTGCTCGCGATCCGCGCACGGGCTCCTATCCCGCGCAATTGCAAGAGCGGCTGGGCAAGCGCTACGAGGTGCGGAACTTCGGCGTGAGCGCCCGCACTATGCTGCGGTCCGGCGATCATCCTTATCAGAAGGAGAAGGCGTTTCAGGATGCGCTCGCCTTCAAGCCCGACATCGTGACGATCCTACTCGGCACCAATGACAGCAAGCCACACAATTGGGCGCACAAGGACGACTTCATCCCGAGTGCGAAGGAGATCATTGATGCCTTCAAGGCGGCGAATCCTCGCGTGCGCATTTTTGTTTGCCTGCCTGTGCCAGCCTTCCCCGAAAACTTCGGTATCACAGACAAGGTGATCCAAGGCGAGGTCATTCCCGAACTGCGCAAGCTCGCGGCGGCGGAAAAACTACCTGTGATCGATCTCAATCAACCAATGACGGGCCACGCCGAGATGGTGCCGGACAAGGTGCATCCCAATGAGGCTGGCTATCAACTCATGGCCGAGGTGATGGTGAAGTCCTTGGTAAGAAAAGAACGTGCGAAGTAGTCTGTCCCGAGTCGTCCGAGCGGCTTCGGCTGGGAGGCGGATTCCAAGCCTGATTTTAGTTAAGACGTCTTGATGAACGGCATAAAATCATGCATCACGAAATTGATAAACTTAGAAAATATTAAAATCCCTCTTGAATTTTGACACATCAATAGCTACTCTTAACATTCAACCCTCTATTCAACCATGAAATCACTCACTACGATCCTCATGTCCGTAGCGCTCGCAACGAGCGTTGTCGCAGGCCCTGTTGGCTCTGCCCCTAAGAATGCCAAGGCTCCTGTGGCTCCCGCTCCGGCTCCGGCTGGCTGTGGCTGCTTCGGTGCTGGCCTCTCTGCCGACGTGTTCGGCGGAGCCTACCTTCCTGAGTTCGGTGACGAAGTTCTGGGCGGTGGTTTTGGGGTTTCATACTTCTTCAACCGCAACGTTGGCATCGACCTGAACTATGGTCTGTATGCCACGGATAAGGAACACCATCAGTTCGATGGCAACCTCATCCTTCGCGCTCCGATTGACTCGCTCTGCATCGCTCCCTACCTCCTGGTGGGCGGCGGCGTGGCGACCAACAGCGTGACTCGCGGCAACTATCAGGTCGGCGGTGGACTCGATGTCCGCATTCCTTCCGCTAGCTGCTTGGGCGTGTTTGCAGAAGGCGCTTATCACTTCTCCGCTGAAGAGCCGGACTATACCACGGTCCGCCTTGGCCTGCGCATTCCGTTCTAAGCCACGGAATCAGCGGTCCTGCTGAGAACAAACATTTTACTCCAAGAGGGAGCGGGTGACCGCTCCCTCTTTTTTTGTGCCCGGATGTGGCCTTGCACCGGACTGCCCGCTCGCAACTATCGCCCGATGGACCTCACCGCCGCACCCTCGACCGATCCCACCTCCATCTACCGCTACCGCGACGGCCTCTACGCGGTCGATCTGTTGACGGCAGCGCTGGTTCACTTCGATTTCTTTACCTGGCTCAACGCGAATCCCTCCACGCTGGAGCAAGTCTGCGCGCACTTCGATTTCCATCCGCGTCCCGCCGACGTGATGATGACGCTACTGGCCGCCAATGGCCTCGTCGAGAGCCGCGACGGCACCTTCCATTGCACCCCGAAAGCCGCCGAGCATCTCACGAAGACCTCCACCTGGAACCTCGGCCCCTACTTCGCCTCGCTGCACGACCGGCCCATCGCCCGCGACTACGTGGAAGTGCTGCGCACGGGCAAGCCCGCTGGCTGGTCGGGAGACAAGGCCGCCTTCGACTGGCACAAGGCGATGGAGCAGGACGACTTCGCCCGCAAGTTCACCGCGGCGATGGACTGTCGCGGCATCTACCTCAGTCAGGCGCTCGCGAAGAAGCTCGACCTCACGGAACGCTCCCTAGTGCTCGACATCGGCGGCGGCTCCGGCATCTACGCGTGCAGCCTCGTGGCGCACAACGCGCACCTGCGCGGCACAGTGCTGGAGCAATCGCCTGTGGACAAGATTTGCAGCAGGCTCATCGCCGAACGCGGCTGCGCGGATCGCGTCGATGTCGCCGTGGGCAATATGTTCGATGGCTTCCCCACCGGCTGCGATGTGCATCTGTTCTCCAACGTGCTGCACGACTGGGATGTGCCTGAGGTGAAGGCCTTGCTCGCCCGCTCTCACGAGGCCCTGCCCTCCGGCGGACTGCTTGTTATTCACGATGCCTTCATCAATGCCGACAAGACCGGCCCCTTGCACGTCGCCGAATACTCGTGCCTGCTCATGCACTCCACGCAGGGCAAGTGCTACTCCACCGGCGAGTATGCTGCGCTGATGGACGAGGCCGGCTTCACACCCGGCGTGTATCAAGACACAGCGGTGGCGCGGGGATTCATGACGGCGGTGAAACGGTAGTTCAGTTCTCCAACTTCGCCTCCGACAGGACACCGTGCATTCGTCCGTAACTATGCACCATGCTGCGCACCACGTTCTTCCTTTCGCTCCTCGTCGCGATCACGGCCAATGCCCAGGTCTTCCGCGCGGGTGCCGTCGCCACGGACATCTCGCCGACCACGTTTCCGCGCATCATTGCCGGTGGGTTTCTCGAAGGTCGTGGTGACAAGCTGACGAGCGCCCTGCACTCACGCGCCATCGTGCTCGACGACGGCAAGATGAAGATCGCCTTCGCCATCGTGGACACCTGCATGATGGAGCAGAAGCTCATCGACGAAGCCAAGGCGCTCGCGTCGAAGCAGTGCGGCATCCCCGTGGATCGCATGATGGTCAGCGCCACGCACACCCACAGCGCACCCGCCGCCATGGGCTGCCTCGGCACGCGACAGGACACGGAGTTCGCGAAGTTCCTCATCCCCAAGATCGCCGAAAGCATCGTCGAGGCGAACAAGCGACTCCAGCCCGCGCGCATCGGCTGGAGCAGCGTGGACGACTGGGAGCACACGCACAACCGCCGCTGGATCAGGCTCGCGGGCAAAGAGGTCGTCGATCCCTTCGGCAATGCCAACGGCCGCGCGAACATGCATCCCGGCTACCTCAGCAAGGATGTCGTCGGCCCCAGCGGCCCTGTTGATCCACAGCTCAGCGTCATCTCGATCCAGACGAAGGACGGCAAACCGCTCGCCGTCCTCGCGAACTACTCCATGCACTACTTCGGCCAGTCGCCTGTGTCCGCAGACTACTATGGTCTGTTCTGCGATCTCATCGAAAAGCATCTCGGCGGCGGCATGTGCGCCATGTCCCAAGGCACCAGCGGCGACCTCATGTGGATGGACTACGGCGCGGAAAAGAAGAACCTCACCATCGAAAGCTACACCGAAGGCGTCGCCGACTACGCGAAGAAGGCCCTCAAAAAGGTCCATCACGTCAATCATGTCCCCTTGGGTATGATCGAGAAAACCCTGGAACTCAATTACCGCGTCCCCGACGAAAAGCGCCTGGAGTGGGCGCGCCCCATCGCTGCAAAAATCGAGAACGACGTGCCGAAGAACAAAGAAGAAGTCTATGCACGCGAGGCACTCATCCTGCACGAGCGGCAGAAGACGAACGTGAAGCTGCAAGCGATCCGCATTGGCGATCTCAGTATCGCAACGCTGCCGAACGAGGTGTATGCGATCACGGGGTTGAAGTTGAAGGCTTGGTCACCATTCAAAGCGCACTTCAATATTGAACTGGCGAATGGGGCTGAGGGCTACATACCTCCAATCGAGCAACACACACTCGGAGGCTACACGACTTGGCCAGCCAGAACCGCTGGGCTTGATGAGAAATCAGAGGCGTCGATTGTGGGCAAGCTCTCTGAGGCAGCCAATGATTTAGCCAGCCACAAGAAAGAGATGACACCGAGTTCCCATGGGGAATACCCCAAGGTTATTCTCAATTCGAAGGCGCTCGCATACTTTCGCTGTGAGGACTTTAGCATCTTCTTGCGGGATGAATTGCACCCCAAGGATTGGGGGATCCCAATCTACAAGCAGAACTGCGCAGTCTATCTGCCCGGGCCAGGCAGTGGTCTGGGATTTGGCAATGAATCTGCACTCACGGCGTCCGCATTTTCTGGTCCAAGTTCAGTCAATCGCTGCGTGCATGTTGCGGGAGGTTCGGTTGAGACTTGCTGGCAGGTCCTTCTGCCAAACATCAAGGTGTTCTCGGACGATCTGGTTGCCACCAGCAGTGCCTCCATCGCTCTCTGGTTCTGGCTCGGGCACGAGAGCGGCGCGAGTGATCGCAGCGGGCATCTTATCGACGCGCTAGGAGCGACGGTGGTCGCGCATCAGTTCGTCGATCACACAGTGCGGCTTGAGTGGGGCAAAGTGGCTTCGGCTTTAGCCGAATCTTCTCCCCGTGATTCGGCTAAAGCCGAAGCCTCTTTCAAAAACACCTTCGCCGACGACTGGCACTTCGCCGTGCTCGTCCGCGATGGCGATCAACTCCGCGTCCATCTCGACGGTAACGAATCTCCCATCCTCACCGGCAAGGCCGGCGAGAACACGAACAAGCTCATCTTCGGCCAAGGCTTGCAAGGCAGGCTCGACGAAATCACCGTTTGGGATCGCGCCATCGAGCCGAAGCTCATCGCGCAGCTTTGGAAGACCTCGAAGGTCGAGGAAGACAACGCTCGCCACGCCGTCGAGCGTGCCGAGCGAGCGAAAAAACTCGCCGTGCAAAAAGAAACGCAGCTCAAACAGCACGAGAACTGGTCCGTCTCGATGCGCTTCCGCAACACGAAGAAGAACAACGTCAGCGCCGTCACCGCTTACCTCGTCTCGCGCGGACCGAAGGGTGATCATCAGGCACCCGGCGATCACCTGGGCATCGGTGGCAACTACAAGGACTCGGAGCCAGGCAAGATCTTCGTCTTCAACGGCAACGCCGCCGACAACATCGTGCGCGGCAAGACGATCATCGAGCCAGGTTCGTGGAACGATGTCACGCTGGAGCGCACCGGTTCGCATGTGAAAGTGACCTTGAACGGCAAGGTCGAGATTGATGCCGAGCTGCCTGTCACCGCCGCCGGAGCGAAGGACCTTTTCTTTGGCCGACGCTGCGATGATCTCGCGCCGCTGGAGGGCGAGTATGAGAACGTCGTCGTCAAAGGACTCGAAGCGCCGAAGGCCGAAGCTCCGAAACCGCAGCCGAAGGTGGAACTCGCGCAGCCTGCGCTCTCACCCGAGGAGTCGCTGAAGAAGCTGCGTGTGCGCGAGGGCTTCAAAGCCGAACTCATCGCGGCAGAGCCTGTGGTGCTCGATCCGGTGGCGTTTGATTGGGATGAGCATGGCAATCTTTGGGTGATTGAGATGGCCGATTACCCGCTCGGCACGGATGGCAAAGGCAAGGCCGGTGGTCGTGTGGTGATGCTCGAAGACACCGACAAGGATGGCCGCTACGACAAGCGCAACGTGATGGCCGATGGCCTCAACTTCCCCACCGGCATTCTTTGCTGGCGCGATGGTGTGCTCGTCACGGCGGCGCCGGAGGTGTTGTTCATCAAAGGCGCGGTGAAGAAAGTGCTGCTCACCGGCTTCAGCGAAGGCAACCAGCAACTGCGCGTCAACGGACTGCGCTGGGGCATGGACGGCTGGGTTTACTGTGCGGGCGGTGCGCACACGGTGAACTACAACAAGAGCACGAGTATCGAGAACAAGATCACCGGCGAGAAAATCGACCTTGGTGCGCGTGACTTCCGGTTCAAGCCCGACACGGGCGAATTCGATCCGCAGACCGGCCCGTCGCAGTTCGGTCGCGTGCGCGATGATTGGGGGCACTGGTTCGGCGTGCAGAACAGCAAACCGCTCTGGCACTACGTCCTGCAAGACCACTATCTGCGCCGTAATCCGAACGTGATCCCGCCTGATCCGGTGAAGCTTTTGTATCCGTTGAATCCGCCCGTGTATCAGGCAGGTGAACCCGAGAAACGCTTCCACAGCTTCAATCAAGGCGGTCGTTACACCAGCGCGTGTGGTATCAATTTTTATCGCGGCGGCACGCTCTTTGACGACGGCAAGATGCACGCCTTCGCCTGCGAGCCCTTCCATCGCGTGGTGCAGCATCACATTCTGGAAGACGATGGTGTGAGCTTCAAATCGCAGCCCGACACGGATGGCAAGGTGCCGGACTTCCTCGCCAGCGAGGACGCCTGGTGTCGCCCGGTCATGGTCCGCGATGGTCCTGACGGTGCTCTTTATGTGGCCGATATGTATCGCTACATGATCGAGCATCCGCAGTGGCTGCCGCAGAACGGGAAGGATGAGCTGCTGCCCTTCTATCGCGATGGCGACGACAAGGGGCGCATCTATCGCATTAGCAAAAACAGCGACTCGACGAAGAGCCTGCCGAAGTCCTTCGCCACGCTCAAGTCGAGCATCGCCACGCTACCTTCGACGGCTGGCTGGCTGCGCGACAAAGCCCAGATGCTCATCGCCTGGAGCAAGCCTACGGACATCGACGGCCAGCTCATCGCGATGGCCTGCGATGGCGTGACGCCACAAGCCCGTGCGCAAGCGGCTTGGACACTTCATATCCTCGGCAAAATGACGCCACACGTCTGTGAACGGCTGCTCATTGATCCGAGTCCACGCGTCCGCGAGCAGGGTCTCATCATCGCGGAGAGCTTCGCTGATGATCCGATGCTGGTGCCCGCGATGGTCGCCTTGGCGAACGACGCAGATGCGAAGGTGAGACTGCAACTGGCTTGCTCGCTGGGCATTTGCCAGCGCGAGTCGGCAGGCCGGGCGTTGGCTACGCTGTTACGCGATGGCAAGGACCCCTACATCAGTGCCAGTGCTCTGGTTTCATCGGTCGCACATATTGATGCGCTGCTGAGCAGGGAGGTGCTTGCGGGGTTCGATGGCGAGGCCTTGGGTGCGGTGACCCGACTGGTCATCAAGATCAATGACGAGGAGGCGCTTGCGAAGCTAATCCTTGCGACGGTGCCGAAGCCAACGGAGGGCACTCGCAAGGGGCTCAATCGCTTGCGATATATGGTCGGTGCCCTGACCGAAGCGGGCCGCGATGTGGGGAATCTGTCTGCATCCTTCACGACTCCCCATGCGAAAGCTGCGGGGCAGGTGATAACGGTGTTACTCGCGGGCACACATAGTGTCCTCACTCGTCCTGGGCATTCGCTTGATCTCCTGGATGCGGATTCGGCGCTGATGCTGGCTGGAATCCCGGCCTATCGTGATCGGATGCTTGAGCTAGCGCGCACGAATCTGAACCCGAGTGCGAACAGCGACGCCCAGCGGATCGCGACTTCCATCATCAGCATCGTGAAGCCCCAAGATGCGGTGGATCTGCTCACCCGCGACTGGTCATCGCGCACACCGCAGGCTCGACACGACATCGTGGACGCGCTGCTCGGCAATGCGGCGTGGACGAAGTCGTTGCTCGCGCTGGTGAAGAGCGGAGCCATCGCTGCGAACTCGCTGGATGCCCAGCAGCGTGCGAGCCTGCTCCAGCATCCGAACAAAGCCATCGCCGCCGACGCTGCCGCGCTGTTCCAAAACAGCAGCACGCCCACGCGCGCCGCTGTGCTGGAGAAGTTCAAAGCCGCGCTGTCGCTGACTGGCGATGCGACCAAGGGCAAGCAAGTCTTCACCACGTCGGGCTGCATCGCCTGCCATCAGCTCGACGGCGTCGGATTGCCGGTGGGACCCGACTTGCGGAGCGTGGTGCAGCACACGCCGGAGAAGCTCTTCAACTCGATCCTCGATCCGAGTGCGGTGATCGAGCCCGGCTTTGCGGCCTACCATTGCACGCTGAAATCCGGCGAGCAGCTCTACGGCATGGTCGCCACCGAGACGAGCAGCAGCCTGACCATGAAGCTGGCGGGCAACATCGTGCGTTCCGTTTTGCGCAGCGAGGTGAAGGAACTCAAGTCCACCCAAACCTCGCTCATGCCCGATGGCCTGGAAGGGACGCTGACGAATCAATCGCTGGCGGACCTCATCGCGTATCTGCACGCGCCGAAACAATGAGCGGCGCTACTTTTTCAGCCGGTAAGGCGAGCCGCAATACATGCAGGTGAAGCCCAGGCCCAAGAGGGTGCTGAGCACGGCTGTGGTCCGGTAACTGAGCAACGGGAGTTTCTTAGCTCCCGCGTGCTTGTGGCAGCTTTTCTCATGAAGGACGGTTCCCATGCACAGATGGCAGGTCAGGTTTCGACTGTTGAGGGCTGCCCAGATGCGGGTGAAGACCATCACGCCGATGGCGATCAAGGCGTAGATGCCCATCTGCTTGTTGGCCTCAAAATACATGCGTGCGCCGAACACGATGAAGGCCACGAGCGCGGCAAAAGAGACCGTGTAGAGCAGCGCTGTTACCCAGAGCAGTCCTGGGCGTCGGAAGGCGCGAGCGCGACGGACACGTTGGGTAGGCTGTGAGGAGTCCACGTTGTTGAGTGTGTCAGCAGTGATCATTTCTATGGAAATTATTATATCTGACAAAACATTTCAAGCCTATTAATTAATTTTCATCTTAAGGACCCTGGACTCTCGCTTCCTGCTGATGACTGGACCCGTCTCAGTGCAGACCCTTGGGCATCCAGGGCTCCAGTTTGGATACCTCCGCGCGAGCGGTGGAACTAACGGGAATGCCCCACCACTCGAAGAAGCCAGCGAGGTTTTTGCCAGTGATCTTGGAGTAGCGGACGAGAAACTGGTCTCGCTTGTCGTCGTCATTGGTCGGCGTGGGGCCGTAGCTGGCATCGCTAAAGGAGTGCAGATACTTTCGCCAGGCATCCCAGCCGAAGCCTTCCACGAGCTGGATGTAGGTTGTGAGGGCGACGAAGGGCTCGCTTTTCCACACGGCGAATTTGTTGCCCGCTTTCTTGATGGTGTTGATGTGATCTTTCAGAGCGTCTGGGGTGATGGCGGGGTGGCCGATGAGCGGATCTTTGCCAAGGACGGCGTGGTAAACATACATGCCGAGGACGTTGTTGGTGACCTCGCCAGTGCCCTCGAAGGTGAAGTCGCCACGCTGATGGTTGTGACCAAGTTCATGGTAGAATCCCCAGCCGGGGAACTTGAGGCGACCGAAGGTGATCATCTCGTCCGAGGCACTGGTGGGGATCATGATGGGATAGCCACTGTGCATGTAGCCAGCGCTGATCTGGACATCGGCTACGATGCGCTCAGGGCGCTGGCGCTCCGTGGCCTGATTGGAGATTTCATCCTGGGCTTCCACGACCTTCTTCCAGAACTCCATGAGCATGGTGGGATTCGTTACTTTGCGGGCGTTCTCGGTGGGGCAGGTGAGGATGACTTTATCGCAGGCGAACTCTGCCCAGGGTCCCTGGTGTTTCTTGAGGATCGTGTTCCATGTCGCATCATCGTCTTTGCCAAGGACGAAGAGCGGGGCTTCGACGGCTCCGCTCAGGCTGATGGTGAAGGGTTTCATCTCCTTCGCGCGTCCAGGGACTTCGATATACACGAGTCCACCGAATGCGCTGCCAGTGAGCGTGGTTTCGGTTTCGAGCCCGACCGAGCGCGAGATGTCGGGCGCTCGGCTCCAGCTTTCCAGATGATAAAGGGTATCCGTGTGGCAGCCGATGCGGACGGCGAAGCCCTTGCCTGCGGCGTCAGCTGGGAGCTTGACCGTGAGTGGCTCGCCCGCATTCAGCCACAGCCCAGTGCTGGCCCACCCAGTGATCGAGGGAGCGATGGACACTTCTTTGGTGATGCGTGGAGCGTCTGCGGGCGACTTCCCAGGGAAGGCCTCGGCAGCAGCGTGGGCCTTGATGCCATCCCCGGCGGCCAGCTTGAGCACGCGAGTTTCCATGCCGAGGCGAATGCGTTCCGAGGAGTGTTTTTCCTGCGTGAGTGGAGCGGCGGGAGTTGGCACCCCAGTGCCGCCATCACCGAGCGCATTCATTACCGCCGTCTGCAACGTCGTGCGTCCGGGGGGCTGAGCTGCGAGCGCGATCTGAATCGCGTTCGCTCCCTGATTGATGTCTTCAGCAGTGAGAGCGGGGCCGCCTTGCCGCTGCTTCATGATGGCGGTGATCGCCTCGTAGGCATTCATGTAGCGCGAGAGATCCGTGCGTGAGGCAAACTCGCGGAGCTGGGCGTTGCCGAAGCCGCTGGAGTCTGTGAAGGCAACGCCTGCGGGCAGGAGCGCCTTGTTCAGTCCGTGGGCGGCGCTCAGAGTTTGGCCACCGCTGGTCTGCTCGAAGGCCCAGCCCGTCATGCCTGCGATGAAGCCGCCGCCACCTTTGATAAAATCCTGCACGGCCTGCCCCTCCTCATCACTCGTGATGCCTTGCACATTGGCGATGACGACATCGAAGTCGTTGAGGCTTTTCTTGTCGAGAGCACCGGCGACTTTCTTGGACCGAAAGCCGCGCGAGTCGAGGAAGGCGACGAGATTGGTGCCATGAACGCCGATGCGCGGCTTCTCCTTGCCGCTCACCCATTTCACCGCGTTGACCAGCAGCGTGCCGACTCCACCACTGCCTGCATTGCCGCCATCAATGTAGCTGTTGTGACCAAAGATGAGCACGCGTCCCTTGCCGAATCCTGCTGCCGCAGCGAGTGCCATCTCTGATTTGCCGCCTTCGGCTGCTGCGAGCACAGGAAAAGCGAAGTTCCCCCAGATAGCGACTGGTCCTGGTGAGCCAAGTTTTGGCACGGAACCCACACCCGTCAGGAGCTTTTCGCGCTCTGCGTTTTGCCAGTTGGCAGGTGATTGAGCCAGGACCACGGAGGAGAACAATGAGAGCAAGAAGGCGATGCGCATGATGAGGATAAACAACTGATAGCCGAGAGGATTCTTGGATGATGGGTGAAAATGAGGCTGGTTCTAAGCCGATGCCACACATCAAGATCGTGATGCGCGCCTGAACAAAGAGGCTTTGTCTGTGAGTCGAATTTGTTCTTTTAGCCATCTTGCCCACTCGCTAGAGTGCGCGCCTATTTCCGCCTTGATGTCATTGGTTAGCGCCTCAATCGCCGCTGCGACCAAGGGCGGCAGCGTGCCAAAATCAAAAGCCTGAATCATGAAGTATGAAGGCTGAAACCAGCCTCTCGCTCAACCTGCTGACCCCCGTGCCCCTGTTTCATTCTTCATCCTTCGTCCTTCATACTTGTCTATGATCGTTCTCGGCATCAACGCCTACCACGGCGACTCCTCGGCAGCCATTGTGAAGGATGGCAAGCTCGTCGCCGCCATCGAAGAGGAGCGTCTTCGGCGCATCAAGCACTGGGCGGGATTGCCCACAGAATCGATCAAGTTTTGCCTCAAAGAAGCAGGGATTCGGTTCGCCGATCTTGAGCATGTGGCGATCAATCTGAACCCCCGCGTCAGCCATCTGAAGCGTCTGATGTTCCTGCTCAAGCAGCGTCCAGATGTGAAGCTAATCTTCGAGCGCCTGCGCAAGCTCAAGAAGACCGAGAGCCTGCGTGACGCACTTGCCGCCGCCTTCCCGGATGAGGCGATGAATGCGGAGGTGCATCACATCGAGCATCACCTAGCACACATCGCGTCGAGCTATCTGTGCTCGCCGTTCAAGGATGCGGTGAATGTCTCCGTCGATGGCTTCGGCGACTTCGCGAGCGCGGCGTGGGGCATGGGCACGGATGGTCGGATTGACATTGATGGTCGTGTGTATTTCCCGCACTCACTCGGGATGTTTTATTCGGCGCTCACACAGTATCTGGGCTTCCCGCACTTCGGCGATGAATACAAGGTGATGGGCCTCGCACCGTATGGAGAGCCGACGACGATGGAGAAGATGCGGCAGATCGTGCAGGTGCAGAACGATGGCACCTTCAAGCTCGGGCTCGATTACTTCCGTCATCATCGCGAGAATGTTCCGTATTCGTGGGACAATGGATCGCCCGATGTGGGCACCTTGTTTGCTCCGGCACTTGAGGATCTGCTGGGCCCTGCACGCCAGAAGGACGAGCCCTTGGAACAGAAACATCGCGATCTCGCCCGCAGTGTGCAGGCGATGTATGAGGAGGCCTTCTTCGCGCTCGTGAACAGCCTGCACAAACGTTACGGCAACGATAACATCACGCTCAGCGGTGGCTGTGCGATGAACTCCGTGGCGAATGGCAAGGTGATGCGCATGTCGCCATTCAAGAACGTGTATATCCAAAGTGCCGCAGGTGATGCAGGCGGTGCCATCGGTGCCGCTTTGGTCGCTGCGCAGAAGCTCGGTGACACCAAGCGCTTCCACATGAGCCACGCGTATTACGGTCCCGAGTTCAGCGATGCGGAGTTCAAGTCGCTGCTGGATGGTGAGGAGGAGCGGCTCAAGGAAGCGGGCTGCCAGATCATGGAGTTTCAGGAGAACGCGAACCTTTGCCGTGCCACGGCGCAAGCCATCAGAGAGGGCAAAGTCATTGGCTGGTTCCAGGGACGACTCGAGTGGGGACCACGCGCTCTCGGCAATCGCTCGATCCTCGGTGATCCTCGACGTGCGAACATGAAGGACATCCTCAATGAGAAGATCAAACGCCGCGAGTCCTTCCGGCCCTTCGCTCCCTCGATCTTGCGAGAAGAGGTGATTGGCTGGTTCGAGGAAGAGGCCGATGTGCCTTTCATGATGCAGGTGTTTCAGGTGCGACAGGAAAAGCGCGGCATCATTCCCGCGACCACTCACGCCGATGGCAGCGGACGCTTGCAGACTGTGCATAAGGACACCAATCCACTCTACCATCAGCTCATCACCGCCTTCAAAGAACTCACCGGAGTGCCCATCGTGCTGAACACTTCCTTCAATGAGAATGAACCCGTGGTCTGCCATCCACGCGAGGCGCTCGAGTGCTTCCTGCGCACGAAGATGGATGTGCTGGTGCTCGGAAGCTGGATGGTCAGGAGATAACGCCCATGCAAGAACTCATCATCGAAGCCGGAAAGTCTGAGGCGCATTACTGGCGGGACCTGTGGCGCTATCGCGAGCTGTTCGGCTTCCTCGCCTGGCGTGACATTCTCGTGCGCTACAAGCAGACGGTCATTGGCGTGGCCTGGGCGGTGATTCGTCCGTTGCTCACGATCTTCATTGGAGCAGGCATCTTCGGAACGCTGGCCGGATTGAAATACGATGGTGTGCCTGCCGTGGTCTCGATCTGTGCGGCCACCTTGCCGTGGTATTTCTTCAGCAGCGCGTTGAGCGAGTCGGCGGGCAGCCTTGTGGGCAATGCCAACCTGATTTCCAAGATTTACTTCCCACGCATGATTCTACCGGCGAGCGCGGTGGTGGTCGCCTTTGTGGACTTTGCCATCACGATCGTAATCCTTGCTGGCGTCATGGTCTGGCATCAGGTGTGGCCGACGTGGCGTTTGCTCGCGCTGCCGCTTTTCACCTTGCTTGCCTTTGTCACCGCCATGGGACCAGGATTGCTCTTCACGGCGCTGAACGTGAAGTATCGCGACTTCCGCTACATTATCCCCTTCGTGGTTCAGTTTGGGCAGTTCGTGTCGCCCGTGTTTTACACGACGACCGAGGTGCAGGAGAAGTTTGGTGACTGGGGCCGGATCGTTTGCGCGATCAATCCCCTGGTGAGTGTGATCGACGGCTTTCGCTGGGCGATCTGCGGCACAACGGGAATGCACTGGCCCAGCTTTGCTTTGTCCAGCGCACTCAGCTTGGTCCTGCTCGGTATCGGTGTGTGGTATTTCCGCCGCACCGAGAAGACCTTTGCGGATGTGATTTGATCGGTCGTTGGTTCATGCCAGCCCTCCTCGCATACACCGATGACGCACTCTTGGCGAGACACTCAGGCTATCATGTCATCGCCAATTACCTGCCTGACTGCGAGAAGGTTGTCACACCACGACGCGAGCCTGTGTCATGGACCGGCAGGCTTAAGTCGAAGGTCCTGCGCAGACTGGCATTCTCCCGCTGGTGTGCTGGCGGCAGCTTTGAAATGGAGGCCCAAATCAATGCGCGGATCGCCGCAGGCTACACGGGCTGCGTGCATTACCTTTGGTGTGATCGTGACTTGGCCTTCCTGGATCGCAGGATCAATCCGTCGAGCCATCCGCTCATCGGCACCTTTCATCAATGTGCTGACATCCTGCCTGAGGTCATTCGTCGCGTTTCCTCGCTGTGGAAGTTTGCAGCGATCATCATCATGAGTGAAACGCAGCGCAGATGGTTCGAGGAGCACGGCGTAGAGGTAGATCGCATTCACCGCATTCTGCATGGAGTGGATGTCGATTATTTCCGCCCGGCTGAGCTGGCGAAGGATGATGAGTTTCGAGTGCTCGCGGTCGGAGGCACGCGGCGGAATTTTGGTCTGCTCCAATCGGTGGCGGCGACACTCCAGCAGGAGAGAGCGATCCAATTTGAAGTCGTGGGACCAACTGACCGGAAAGCGATGTTCGGCGGAATGAACAACCTGGTCTATCACGACCGACTATCGGATGCGGACTTGCTGTCCAAGTATCAGAGCGCTTCATGCTTGCTGCATCTGATCGAAGATTCGACGGCGAACAATGTGGTCAATGAAGCGCTCGCTTGTGGAGCAGCAGTTGTCAGTGAGTGCCATGGTGGCGTTCCTGAATATGTCACTGAGGACTGCGCTGTTCTGTGCAGTCCCGGAGATGGCGATGAGGTCGTCAACGCGATCAAGCGACTGGCACGCGATGACAGACGGTTGTCCGAGATGCGCCTTGCGGCGCGCGAGCACGCCATGACCCTCGACTGGCGGCATAGTGCGATCCAGCTCGAACAACTGTATTCGGGTTTGTCATCCTGATGAGTGAGTTCATATCCGTCGTGCTATGCACCCACAATCCGCGTCCAGCCTACCTGGAGCGAGTGATGGCAGCACTTCGCGAACAGACGTTGCCTCGATCATCTTGGGAACTGCTGATCGTGGACAATCGAAGTGATCAGCCGCTCGCGACCCAAGCTGATCTTTCCTGGCATGAGCATGCGCGATGTGTTCGGGAGGAGAACCTTGGATTGTCACACGCACGCTGCCGAGGCATCCGCGAGTCGAAAGGGGAGATCATGGTGTTTGTCGATGACGACAATGTGCTGGCGTCAGATTATCTCGAGCAAACCCTGGTGATCAGCCAGCAGCAGCCGAGGGCCGGTGTTTGGTGCGGTCAGTCCAGACCAGTGTTTGAGACTCAGCCTCCAGACTGGGCGCAACCCTTCCTGCCATACCTTGCTCTGCGTGAGTTTGATCACGACTCCTTCATGATGAAACGCGACATGGCACAGCCGCTCCCGTATGGGGCTGGCATGTGTGTCCGCCGCGTAGTCGCAGAGGCGTTCGCACAGGCTTATCAGCAGGAGTCCTGGCGGTCCTTGCTGGGTCGGCAAGGAAGCAATTTGATGTCTGGCGAGGACTCGGACATGGGGCTCCTTTCTTTGAAGATAGGCTGGGGCATTGGCAGTTTCTCCAGACTCCGGCTCGAGCACCTCATTCCTTCGAGCCGACTGACCCGCGAGTATTTGCTCAGGCTGACGGAAGCATCATCGGCGTCATCGTGTTTGATCTCCTTCTTTCATGGGGAGTCTCAGCAGGCACCATCACGTCTCCGGTTGGCGCTTCGCTACCTCCGCTACTGGCTGAGTCCAGGAAGTATGCAGCGCAACTTCATGCTCTCCGTGATTGCGGGTGAATGGCGTGCGTGTGGGATTCTCAGCCAATTGCGTTCCCGGGGGATGCCTTCGTCATGAGCATTCCGGCCATTCAGATCGAGTCGCTTGGCAAACGCTACCGACTTGGCGCGGGAACCACTGAACGTTACAAGACGTTGCGTGACTCGCTGGCAAACTGGTGGCGTGCGCCGGTTCGTCAAGATCGTGAGTTTTGGGCACTTCGGGAACTGTCGTTCAGTGTGAGTTCAGGTGAAGTGCTTGGCATTATTGGGCAGAACGGAGCAGGCAAATCTACACTTCTGAAGCTCATTTCCCGCATCACCGAGCCGACCGAGGGGCGCATTTCGCTGCGTGGACGCGTGGCATCGCTGCTCGAGGTCGGCACGGGCTTTCATCCCGAGCTGACCGGACGGGAGAACATTTACTTCAATGGTTCTGTGCTCGGCATGACGCGTGCAGAGATTCGGTCGAAGTTCGCCGAGATCGTCGAGTTCGCGGGCGTGGAGCAGTTCCTGGATCTGCCAGTGAAACGCTACAGCAGCGGCATGTATGTGAGACTGGCGTTCGCTGTCGCCGCTCACTTGCAGTCGGAAGTGCTGATCGTTGATGAAGTGCTTGCCGTTGGCGATGCAGAGTTCCAAAAGCGCTGCGTCGGACGCTTGCGCTCGGTGGCCAATGAGAGCGGGCGCACGGTGTTGTTCGTTTCGCACAACCTCGCCGTTGTGCAGGCGATGTGCAGCCGGGTGCTGTTGCTGTCTGGCGGACGACTGGCGCATGATGGTTCGCCCTCGGAGGTGATCTCCCATTACGTTAGAGGTGCGAGTTCGGAGTCGCGCTGGACTCGCGGTGAGCTTCCTCGATCGGAGGATAGCTGGGCGTTTGAGCAGATTGAGTTGCAGCTTGGGGGACAGCAGCCGCGGATGACCTTGCGATTGCAGGTGGAGCTTCGATGCGGAGGCAGCGATGTGTTCATCGCTTTCGACATTCTCGATGCGGCCGGTATTCCACTGATGCAGGCGCTTCCAAAGGCGACGCCCTTCCTGAAGGCAACAACAGCGCGGTGTCGGGTGGTCATCGGTGTCGAATTGCCACCCTTGATTCCCGGCGCTTATGCCGTTGATGCGTGGGTTGGATCCGACTTCAGTCGCACGCATGACCATGTTCGTAATGCGGTCGCCTTTGAGATCACGGAGAGCCCGACGACCGGTCGCAGTGTGGCGCATACGAGTGATCACGGGTCCATCGTGCCTGTGTCCGAAGTGATCGAATGTCATCCCTGCGATCTGACCTGATCTGATGCTCACGAAGTGCCATCGCCAATTGCGCCGGTTCACTCAGTGGATCGGGCATCGAGAGATCTATCGAGAGTTCCAAGCCTTCACCATGGTGCCTGAGAATCTCTTCATGACAAACCTGGAACTCGCGCAGCATGTGCAGGATGTCCCCGGCTGTGTGGTTGAGTGCGGAGTTTGGCGCGGAGGCATGAGTGCTGGTATCGCTTCGGTATTGGGCTCGGCACGGCACTACTATTTGCTGGACAGCTTTGAAGGCTTGCCCGCTGCTCAACCGATTGATGGCGTCGCGGCGCTCGAGTGGCAGGCGGCGAAAAGCTCAACTGACTACTTCGACAACTGCGCTGCGCCGGAGCGCTTCGCGGAAAAAGCCATGAAGCTCGCTGGTATTTCATCCTTCTCTTTGGTGAAGGGATGGTTCGCGGACACGCTTTCGACGTTTGCTCCGGATCAACCCATCGCACTGCTTCGACTCGATGGAGACTGGTATGACTCGACGATGACTTGTCTGACCCATCTTTTTGAACGTCTTGCCCCAGGAGCCCTCGTGATCATTGATGACTATGGGACTTGGGATGGCTGCACTCGTGCCGTCCATGACTTTTTCAGCCGTCGATCGGCTGTGGAGCGAATTCGCGAGCACGCAGGAGTGACCTACTTTGTGAAGAGATAAAATGACCATCGCCTACCATCACGAAGAGAATCTGCACAGCCTCGTAGGCGCAAAGGCGGGGATGAAGCATCTGCTGGCGGAAGCGGGCGTTCGCAGCGTGCTGGACGTGGGCTGCGGCACAGGCACATGGTTGCGCGCGGCACAGGAGGCAGGAGTCACGGAAGTCATGGGAGTTGATGGTGTCGCTGTGGATGCGAGCGTGCTCCATGTGAGAGAAGCTAATCGTCAAGTGGCTGACCTGACAAAGCCTTGGAGATGTGACCGCCGATTCGACCTGGCGATCTGCCTGGAAGTCGCCGAGCACCTTCCGTTGAGTTCCGCGCCTGTGCTGATCGATACGCTCGTGGCTCACGCGGACTTGATTTGCTTTTCGGCTGCATGCCCCGATCAGCCAGGTGAGAACCACATCAACTGCCAGTGGCCTGCTTGGTGGCAGCGCTTGTTCAATGAGCGAGGGTTTGCCTGCGATGACAGCCTGCGCTGGCGTTGGTGGAATGACGAACAGATCGAGCCCTGGTATCGCCAGAATGCATTCTTAGCGCGGCGCTCCCCTCATGCGGGCGAAGAGGCGCGAATCCCCAATGTGGTGCACCCGGCCATGCTGGATCATCTGATCGCTGGTCGGCAGAATGCGATCTTCGAAGACCATCGCACGCAGATTGAAAACGGGGCACTGCCTTTGAAGTGGAGCCTCATGCTGCCGTTGCGAGCAGTCCTTGCCAAAGGACGGCGATACTTTACCTCGCACCACTGACCCGAGGCATTCAGCAACTCGCACAGGTTTCGAGTCTGCTGAGATCAAAGCCTTAACTCCTCCCGTCCATCGGCCATGTCACCCACCCAGCGCTCCGGCCTGATCTTCATCTTTGGCACCGTCATCATGACCGTGGCCAGCCAGTTGTTGCTCAAGCATGGCATGACGCAGATCGGCAAGGCACCCTCAGAGCCTGGGCAGCTACCGATGTTCATCCTTCGCGCCGTGTTTCATCCGCCGAACTTCATGGGCTTCGTCGGTGCCATGCTCGCTGCGTTTAGCTGGATGGCGGCGCTCTCGCGTTGCGAACTCAGTTTCGCTTATCCCTTCATGGGGCTGGCCATCGTGCTGGTGCTGGCCTTGACGCCAGCGTTGTTTGGCGAGCATGTGAGCATGAACCAATGGGCTGGTGTAGGTCTCGTCTGTGTTGGTCTGTGGCTTGCTTCCCGTCCTGCTTGATCATTTTATGAGTTTGCTCTCCCAAGGCTATTCTGTCGTCGTTCCCGCTTACAACAGCGGTGAAATTCTGCCCCTGCTGGTCGAGCGCTTGCAGCCAGTTCTTGCGGCGACGGGCCAGCCGTTTGAGCTGGTGATTGTCAATGATGGCAGCCGTGACGACACCTGGCCGGTCATCAAGGAGTTGGCGGCGAAGCATTCGTGGGTGCGCGGCATCTGCAACATGCGTAACTATGGTCAGCACAATGCACTGCTGGCCGGCATCCGTGCTGCGCGCTACGCGATCACTATCACCATGGATGATGACTTGCAGCATCCGCCAGAAGAACTCCCCAAACTGATGGAGGCGCTCAACGATGATCGCGATGTCGTCTATGCGCCCCCTGATAAGGAGCAGCACGGATTTCTGCGCGATCTCGCTTCCGTCATCACGAAGACGGCGCTCCAGAGTGCCATGGGATCAAAGACGGCCAAGCAGTCCAGCGCGTGGCGCATCTTCCGCACGAAAATCCGTGATGCCTTTGAGCAATGCCATGCGCCGATGGTGAGCATCGACGTGCTGCTGACCTGGGGCACCACTCGCTTTGCCGCCTGTCCCTTGCGACACGATGAGCGCACGATTGGCAAGTCAAACTACACGTTCCGCAAGCTGGTGCGGCACGCTTTCAACATGATGACGGGCTTCTCCGTCATGCCTCTGCAAGTGGCGAGCATCATCGGGTTTGCGTTCACCTTGTTTGGCTTCGGCGTTCTCGCTTACGTGCTCATCGGCTACTTCATCCGTGGCAGCAGCGTGGCGGGCTTCCCGTTCCTGGCCTCGGTGATCGCGATCTTCTCGGGAGCGCAGTTGTTCGCCCTCGGCATCATCGGTGAATACCTCGCCCGGATGCACTTCCGCATCATGGAAAAGCCCACGTATGTCATTCGCGAGGATACGGAGGCCGACCGCGTGCCGGTGACTCCTGTTCGTCTGCAAGACAAAGTCCTGTGATCCTCCTCCACGAACAGAACGTGCATCACGATCCGTCTCGGTTGTCCACCGCGTGGGCAGATCCCGAGACGTTTGCATTGCTGCCGGAGAAGCTCAGCGTGAGTGACGAATGGCTGGAGCAAAGCCTCGCACTCGTGCCGCAGGAGCTGCATCGCGATCACTTCATCATGCTCACCTCCGGCACGACAGGACAGCCCAAGCTCATCGTCGGCAATCGCTCGCGCTCTGAAAGACTTGCCCGCGTGCTGCATGATCGACAGGACAGCGAGCCGGTGATGGAAACGATCTCCATGCTGCCGCTGAGCTACACGTATTCCTTCGTGAACCAATGGCTCTGGTCGCACGTCATGCAGCGTCGCTTCATCACGACGCATGGTCTTGCCGATCCAAAGGCATTGAAGGAATCCCTCAAAGCAGCAACTGACGCGATGATCTGCCTCGTCGGTGTTCAAGTGCCATTGCTGATGACGCATCTCGCAGGCGAACGCTTCGAAGGCGTGATCCGCGTTCACTTTGCCGGCGGTCGCTTCCCCCAGGAGAAACTCGATGACCTGCGCGCGATGTTTCCCAATGCACAGATCTTCAACAACTACGGCTGCGCCGAAGCCATGCCGCGCCTCACGATTCGTCGCGCCGAAGAAGCCAGCGAAGCTGCGAATATCGGCCATCCGCTCTGTGGCATCGAGATGCGCAGCGATGATCAGCACGCGATCCTGTTCCGCAGTCCGTATGGCGCGGTGGGTGTGGTCGAGAACATGACGTTCACCGCCATTACACCCAACGACTGGATCCCCAGCGGCGACCTCGGAGAGATGAACGATGATGGCTCCTGGCGCTTGATTGGCCGCGCCAGTGAAGTCTTCAAGCGGCACGGTGAGAAGGTTTCCCTCGCTGCGCTCACCACCACTGTCTCCGCCGCGTGGTCGGGCCAATGTGCCTTCTATCGCGAAGCGGATCGCACGGGCGAGGATGGCTGCGTCTTGGTGCTCGCACCGGAAGCCTCCAACGAGTCAGTGAAGCCCGTGCTCATGGCTTTGAGAAAACATCATCCGCGCGCTCAATGGCCACTGCGTGTCGAGTCCGTCGCGACTCTGCATTTGCTCTCCAACGGCAAGACCGACGTGCGCGCGCTCCCATCGCTGCCCAACAAAACCGTGCTCTGGCAACAACACATCTAGTCACCAGCACCGAGCATCTAGCAACCAGTCCATGACCAACAAAGAAAAACTCCAGAACCTGATCCAAGACGTGTTCCTGCTCACGTCCGAAGAATTCCGCTTCGATCTCAAGCGCAGCGAAGTCGAGACCTGGGACTCCTTTGGTGTCGTCTCGATGGCCGTCGGTGTGCAGCAGACCTTCGGCTATCACTTTACCCCCGAGGAAGCGACGAGCATCCAAGGCGTGGATGACATCATCAAGGTGCTGACGGGCAAAGGCATTGCCTTCGATTGATCCATCCGCCGCAGCTCTCTCCCATGCAAGCTGGCCCCACCCACTATCACAAGAGCATCGTTCTGGACGATGCTTCGCTGCTGCCTCCCGCTACCTCCTGCCCCTGGTGTGGAGGACTGGATCGCCAAGCCATCGCCACTATTCAAAAGAAGCCCGAAGTGCTGCTGCTCGAATGCTCCACCTGCCGTGCATCCAGTTCATCCCGGATGCCCACGCCGCAGGCGCTCGATGCCTACTACGGCAACTATTACGATGGTGCTTCCGCAGCGGAGCACGCGCAGGCCGAGGGCCGTGTGACTATCGGTGATGCGGCGCGAATGGGAGCGCATCTGGCTTCCTCGCTAGGCTCCACCGAGGGCAAGACTTCACTGCGCATCCTCGACTTCGGCGGTGGGGACGGCATGCTCGCTGTGCTGGCAGCGGAAAACTTCATGAAGGCGAATCCGGCACTCCGCGAGGTGGCTGTCACCGTGGTGGACTACAACACGCAGATGCACCAGCCCTCGAACCCGTCGATCACCGTTCGTGGTGCCACCAAACTCACCGAGCTAGGCGACAGCACCTATGACTTCGTGATCGCCAGCGCCATCCTCGAGCACATCCCGGACTGCGCCGGGTTGCTGCGCGATCTGCTCACCCGTGTGGCGTCGGGCGGTTCGTTCTACCTGCGCACGCCGTATGCAGCACCGTTCATGCGGTTGGCTGAGACCTTGGGCAAGTCGTGGGACTTCACCTTCCCTGCCCACGTCCATGATCTTGGCCAAGCGTTTTGGGAACGCTACTTCACGGCGAATGGCAATGACAAGCTCTTCGCCATCAAGTCATCCCGTCCGTCCATCGTTCAGGCATCCATGAGCGAGCGCCCAGTCGAGGCGATTATTTCTCACCTCTTCAAGCTGCCGTGGCACCTGCTCGGCCGTGCCTGGGGATTCGTGGGTGGCTGGGAGATCACAGTGACCCGTCGATGATCACACTTCCCTCCATCATCACGCTGACGGAAGCTGCTCAGCAGCTGGCTGGTAACGTCGTCGTGTGGTGCACCGCGAGTGTCGCTGAACGGCTTCGCGCGCTTGTGCCGTGGCCGGTGCAAACCGAGGCACCATCGCTGGACGGAGCGGATTGGTTGCTCGCAGTCGGTGGCGGTTCGTTGATTGATCAAGCCAAGGTCCTGCGCGCGCAGCATTCGTCCGTGAAGCTCGCAGCCTTGCCCACGCTCTGGGGCAGCGGCGCGGAGGCCTCGCCGATTGCGGTGCTGAATCAGGATGGCAAGAAGGTCATCCGCATGGGTGCGGAACTGGTGCCGGATCTGATCGTGAGCCATCCCGAGTTCGCGAAGACTTTGCCTGCGGAGCTGATCAAGCACGCCTGCGGGGATGCCTGGAGTCACGCGCTCGAAGGCTTCCTCTCGCCGCTCGGCACTGATGAAACGCGCGCCGATCTCGCTGTCGTGATGAAACGCATGCTGCAACAGCCCATCGGTTATGCGGACGCGTGGTTCGAGCTGAGCGCCCTGGCTTGCGCCGGACAATCAAAGACGAGCGTGGGACTCGTGCATGGCATCGCCCACACCTTGGAAGGTGTCATAGGCTGGGGTCACGCGAAGCTCTGCTCGCTCTACCTGCTGCCAGTGATGAGCTTCAATCAGACTCGTAGTCCGAAATGGCCTTACCTCGCCGAGCACGGACTCGACGATGTGATCGTGCTTAACGTCATGCGACAGTTGTTCGAGCCTGCGGTTTATGCCGAGGCGCTTCCATTGCTGAAGGAGCACTGGATGAAGGTGCTGCGCGATCCGTGCAGCCGCACGAACTCCGCCTTGGTGCGTCCGGCGGACATTGAATTCTTTGAGTCGTTTCAAAGTAGTCCAGTCACGCCGTGACTGGAGTCTCTCCCCTTTCAATGCAACAAACCAGCAACCCCAGTTGCGGCGCAACTGGACTACTTTCAGAACCTCCGTTCTCCGCGCGCGATGACGCGACGCTGCTGCGTGAGATGAATGAACTCTCGCGCTGGCACCTGAGTGGTTGCGATGCATATCGTGCCGTGTGGCCTTCGTTTGCCGAGGCACAGAGCTTTGCGGAGCTACCCTCCCTTCACGTTGGTGTGTTCAAGCATCGCATCTGGCGCACGAACGGCGAGGGCATCGCGCATCAGCGCACGCTGAAGAGTTCGTCCACCAGCGGCACGTCGAGCCAGATCGCGCTCGATGGTCGCAGCGGTGCACTGCAAGCACAAAGCAGTGCGGCCATCTTGAAGGATCTGCTCGGGGCCGATCAACGTCCGTTGCTCATCCTTGATGATGTGAAGTCGCTACAGCAGCGCGGAGAAGTCAGCGCGCGCGTGACGGCGGCGATGAGCTTGCGACCGCTCTCCACGGAGATGCACTTCCTGCTCAGTGGCAGCGAGAACGCGCAAAGTTTGGATTGGAACAAGGTCGGCGAGCTGTGCGCGAAGAGTCCGCGGCTGCTCGTGTATGGCTTCACCTGGATGCTCTGGATGGGCTGGGCTCAGGGCACGATCCCCGACGACGTGCGCGCCGCGATGGCGAAGACACAGGTGTTCTTTGTTCACAGCGGGGGTTGGAAAAAACTCGAAGCCATGAAGGTGAGCCGTGAGCAGTTCGACGGCGCGCTGTGCGGTATGTGTGCGCCGGGCTCGGGTGTGCTCGACTTCTACGGGCTCGTGGAGCAGGTGGGCATTATCTATCCGCTGTGCTCCGCGGGTTTCCGCCATGTGCCGCGCTGGGCGTCGGTGATCGTGCGCGATCCGTGGACGATGCAGCCGCTGATCGGCGAGCCGGGCATGTTGCAACTCATGAACCCGCTCGCCTTCGGTGCGCCGTATCACAACGTGCTGACCGAAGACATGGGCCGCATGGTCGAAGGCGACTGCAAGTGCGGACGCACGGGTCAACGATTTGAACTGCTCGGTCGCATGCCGAAAGCCGAAGTGAGGGGGTGCGCGAATGTCTGATTCAATGATTAACTTCGACGGAAAGCTGGCAGCTTTTAGCTATGACCTCATGGACCGGCTCAACCAATGGGATGCATTGCGGACAAAGATGGTGCGCGGCGTGCCGGCGGAGTTCACTCGTGATGAGTGGGCATATCTGGTGAACTTTGTTTCAGTCGATCATCTCTACGATTGCGTTGAGAAGTCGTTCGGACAGGAAGAGGTTTGCGAGCCGATGTCATTGATGCGTCCTCGGGGTCCCATTGCCATCTGGTTGCCCAGCAATGTGTCGCTGCTCGGCCCGCTCGTGCTGATTCTATCCTCGTTCGCCGGTGTCCCGATGCGGGTGAAGGCGGGATCGAAGTCGAATGATCTGTGCGCTGCGTTCGTGCAGTTCGTGATCGATAATCTTGGTGAAGGCGAGCTGCGCGACTACCTGCGGGATCAGGTGAAAATTGAGCGCTTTGATCGACACGATCCGCGCAATGCCGAGATGGCAGTGAATGCCAGCGTGCGCATCGCCTTTGGTTCGGATGCAGCGATGGCGGCGATTCATGCGCTTCCGCATCCGGTGGACAGCATCGGCATCAGCTTTGGCGATCATCGTTCAGAGGCATGGGTGGAAGCAGATGCGCTCGATGATGCGGCGGTGACGACGCTGATGAAAGTGTTCGCGATTTATGGCCAAGCCGGCTGCACGTCGCCGCGTCGCGTTGTGGTGCTGGGCGGATCGGAGGCAGACTGCCACGCACTGCGTGATCGCATGCTCAAGCTGTGGCCGACGACGATGAAGGCGGATGCACCGATGCACATCGCCTCGCTGAACGTGATGCACGCGCAGCTCAACGCAGCGAGCGGCTGGGATGTGAAGCTCACGAATCGTAACGGTGCCGTGCTCGGTGTTGGCCCTGTCGATAAGGCGGAGATGAGCGGGCTGATGTCGCTGGCGATTGTGTCTGGCACGATCGAGCAAGCAGTCGCGATGCTGCCGCCCAATATCCAGACGATTGGCCATAATGTTGCGGATTATTCGATGCTGCTTCCTGTGATCGCAAAGACGAAAGCGAAGCGCTTTGTGCCCGTGGCACAGATGCATCACTTCGGTCCCGTGTGGGACGGGCAGAACTTTTTCCGCCAGCTCTTCGAGGAGGTGGCGCTGTAATCATGATCAAGACTCACGAAGCCAACTCCGCCTGGTGGGGCAGCCCGGTGGCCATCATCACGGATGCTGCGTGGTTCGCGCAAGACGACACGACGCGCGCCGAACAACTCTCGCCGTATGCGTGGGCCGAGTTCAAAGCACCGCTCAATACCGCGCCGCGTGCGCTCGATCTTCAGCGCGCGGGCTTTGCCTGGACGGACGCGCAGATGAACTTCCGCATCTCGCTGCCTAACGTGCCGGACTCGCCCTCGCTCGCGCAATACGAGTGCATCTCCGCTGCCGAGCAGCCTTTCACGCTTCAGCAAGGCGATGTGCGCACCTTTGAGCACGAGCGCTTCCTGCAACTGCCCGGCGTCACCACCGAAATGCTGAACGCACGCTACACGAAGTGGGCGAACGATCTGATCGCCGCGCATCCCGAGTGGTGCGTGCGACTGGTGCTCAATGGCCAGACGCAAGGCTGGTTCCTTAGCGAAGCCAAAGGCAGCAGCGTAGCGCTAACTCTGGCGATGCTTGCGGCGGACGCGGTTGCCTCTGGGCAGCATCTTTATCAGCGGGCGATGCGGGAGTATGCCAAGCGCGGTGGCACCGTGGGCCATGCGGCGTTCAGCGTGCGCAATACGCCGGTGATGAATATCTACTCTGCACTCGGCGCGAAATTCACAGCACCCACCGGCGTGTGGACTTGGGTCGGCGGGAAAAGTTGAATGGCTTATTCCACCGCCCCCGAGTTGCTCGCCATCATGACCACGATGATCCGCAAGTGCGAGTAACTGGATCTTGTCCGTCATTTCTGTTTTCAGCTTTCCCATTTCCACATTTTCTCCTCCATGCCCTCCATTCCCTTCAACCGTTCCTCGCTCGAGGGACGCGAGCTGGAATACATCTTCCAAACCATCACCATCGGTCAGATCGCGGGTGACCAGACCTTCTCCAAGAAGTGCCACAGGATGTTGGAGGAGACCCTCGGAGTGAAAAAAGCACTGGTCACGACTTCCTGCACTCACGCGTTGGAGATGTCAGCGATGCTCCTTGGCATCCAACCGGGTGATGAAGTCATCGTGCCTTCGTTCACCTTTGTCTCTACGCCCAATGCCTTTGTGCTGCACGGGGCGAAGCCGGTGTTCTGCGATGTGCGACCCGATACGCTCAATCTGGACGAGACCAAGCTGGAGGCTCTCATTACACCAAGGACGAAGGCGATTGTGCCTGTTCACTACGCAGGCGTGGGCTGCGAGATGGATGCGATCACCGAGATCGCAAAGCGCCATGGCCTGGCGGTGATCGAAGATAATGCGCATGGCCTCTTTGGCAAGTATCGAGGTCGTTGGTTAGGGACGATCGGCGGACTGGCCACCCAGTCGTTTCACGAGACCAAGAACATCACCTGCGGTGAAGGCGGGGCCTTGCTGATCAATGACGAGCGCTACATGGAGCGGGCGGAGATCATTCGCGAGAAGGGCACCAATCGTGCGCGATTCTTCCGGGGCCAGATCGACAAGTATTCGTGGTGCGACGTGGGCAGCAGTTACGTGATGAGTGATGTGCTCGCCGCCTTCCTCTTCGCGCAGCTGGATGTGTGGCCGTTCATTCAGGTGAAGCGCCAGACGCTCTGGATGCGCTATCACCATGAGCTGCGCGACTGGTGCCAGGCGAACGGCGTTCGCCAGCCCATCATCCCTTCCCATTGCGAGCAGGCCTACCACATGTATTACCTGCTGCTGCCTTCGCTCGATGCTCGCACACGGTTTATCGCCCATCTAAAGTCTCTGGGCATTCTGGCAGTGTTTCACTACCTGCCCTTGCACCTCTCCGAGTATGCGAAGCAGTGGGGAGGCAAACTGGGGGATTGTCCCGTCACTGAGGATGTGAGCGATCGTTTGCTGCGTCTTCCATTCTTCAACAGCATGACCCCGGAAACTCAAGGCCAGGTCATTCAAGCGGTCACTGACTTCGTTTTATGATGGATTTTACGCTTAGTTATGTGCGCTCGCATCCTTGGCAAAGCTGGCTCCTGGGCGTGACCCTAATAGTGCTTGGGTTTTTTCCGTCACTGGGCAGTTCGCCACCACTTTGGCAGGACGAAATTCAGATCATCGACTATGG